>NZ_RCOB01000069.1:0-1574 GCF_004307665.1 Pseudomonas sp. Sample_16 | reverse complement strand
CACGTTTCGGTATTACGATCCGGAGGTGGGGCGGTTTGTTACGCAGGATCCGATTTCTTTATCAGGAGGCATGAATTTTTACTCTTATGCGCCAAGCCCTAATAACTGGGTCGATCCGTTGGGTTGGTGCTCTACGAAATTGGGTAACAACATGGGAGCAAGCGCCGGGGATGGAATGGCAAATCACCATTTGATACCCGAAGAGCTAATAAAAAGCACTTAGTTCAAAAATATGTTTGGTAGGCTGAAAAAAATTGGTTGGGATCCGGATGGGGCGTCCAATGGGATTTTTCTACCTGGATCAAAAGATCTAGCCAAAACTACTGGCATGCCGGGGCACTGGTCGAATCACGGTCAGTACACTGAAGCTGTAAAAAACAAGTTGGTGAAACTTAACAATAACCTAAATAGCTTGACCAGATATAGATCTGGCGCTTGGTGTGAAAAATGTTCAAGCGTGGGCTTCTCAGGGTCTAGAAGGCGGGCTATTTAAACTTGATGCCATAACTGGTCGGTTACTTTAGAGGTGGAAAAATGAAGTGTTTATATATCATTGGTTATGAGCCGGATGGTGAGGGGGCGCCATACTTTTTTGATTTGAGTTGGACTCCCGATTTGCCAACCTTTCATTATCCCTCCGAAAATCCAGCGCAAGGTGCTTTGAGTGCCTGCTATCAAGCAATGGCTGATACTCCCCAATTGACGGCAGATTGGTTGCCAGATCATTTTTTGGCGTCCGAAAATTTTTTGGCTGTCTGCGATGCTTTCGAGTGCAAGTACGTTAGCAGGCCAGTTGAACTTTTTACTCAGGGTATGGCTAAGCAAGATAAGTCATATTTTTTCTTCGCTGTTGTCGAAAGACTGAGAGCTATGGATCTGGATAGTTCCTCTTTTGTGCTGGATAGTAATGTGAAGTCAGGCGCTCTCGATTTGAGTAGTTCAAATTATGAGCGTATTGATAAACTTGTTGTTTTAGATAGTGTTGAGTCTGATTTGTTCTATTTTGAAGAAATTCATGAGGTTGTATGCTCTGCTCGCTTCTTTAATGAATGTGTTGATAAACAAATCGATGGTCTTACCTTTAAAAAGATAGATGATGATTATCGGTACGCACCGTGGGATGATTTTTAGTTAGGCGATGCCGAATGTATGATGGTCAGAATCGGTTGTCTCGGGCCGAGACATTGGTTAATAGCAGGCTGGAAAGTACCGGTTAGTATCGGTACACCGGACAACTGATCGACAACGAAGAGTTCCGCTACGACGCCGCGGCGAACCGGCTGAACTTCAACACCAGCCAGTTCGACCACGTCAAAGACAACCGTCTCAAGCGCTGGCGAGATCAGGAATATGCCTACGATGCGTGGGGCAACCTGATTGAGAAACGCAGCGGGATGGGCACGCTGCAGACGTTCACGTATGACTGCGAAAACCGCCTCGTCAAAGCTGAGACGATGGTCAACGGCAAGCTGGAAAGTACCGGTGCGTATCGTTACGACAGCCTTGGGCGGCGGGTTGCCAAGGTGTCAGAGGTCGATGGCGTCACCGAGCAGAAGCATTTCCTGTGGCAAGGC
>NZ_RCOB01000134.1:0-28715 GCF_004307665.1 Pseudomonas sp. Sample_16 | reverse complement strand
CGAATGATGCGTTCGGCGAGGTGGTGAGCGATTTGCTCGGCGAGGCTGTCCGGCGCCTTGAACGTCATGGTTGTCCTTCAAACTGTTCGATCTGCACAAGCGGCGCAGTGTAGCGCAATTGATACGTCATGGCGCACAGCCCTGGCGGGGGTTTTGGCACGATTCAAGCAAAAAGCAGGCTGGCCTGCGAGGGTCAATAATGAAGAAACAGTTGTGAGTCGACAAAATGCATTTTCCTGACCTTTAAGTCAGAAAATCATTGACCGAAAAGTCAGACCTGCTAAATTCGGTCACATCGGTTAACAACAATAATGAGTCTGTGAGGCCTTCCGTGATCCAGTTTTTACTAAACCAGGAACTCCGTAGCGAGCACGCCCTGGACCCGAACCTGACCGTGCTCAACTATTTGCGCGACCATGTGGGCAAGCCCGGCACCAAAGAAGGCTGCGCCAGCGGTGACTGCGGCGCGTGCACCGTGGTGGTCGGCGAATTGCAGACGGATGACACCGGTCGCGAACACATCCGTTATCGCAGCCTCAACTCATGCCTGACGTTCGTTTCGTCACTGCATGGCAAACAACTCATCAGCGTTGAAGACCTCAAGCACAAAGGTGAACTGCACAGCGTGCAGAAAGCCATGGTCGAGTGCCACGGCTCACAGTGCGGCTTCTGCACACCGGGCTTCGTGATGTCGTTGTTCGCCCTGCAAAAGAACAGCGAAGCGCCCGATTCCCACAAAGCCCACGAAGCCCTGGCCGGCAACCTCTGCCGTTGCACCGGCTATCGGCCGATTCTCGAAGCCGCCGAACAATCCTGCTGCGGTAAACAACCGGATCAGTTCGATGCGCGTGAAGCGGACACCATTGCCCGCTTGAAAGCCATCGCACCGACCGACATCGGCGAACTCAACAGCGGCGACAAACGCTGCCTGGTACCGCTGACCGTGGCCGACCTGGCCGACCTCTACGATGCTTACCCGCAGGCCCGCCTGCTGGCCGGCGGTACGGACCTGGCGCTGGAAGTCACGCAGTTCCACCGCACCCTGCCGGTGATGATCTATGTCGGCAACGTCGCCGAAATGAAGCGCATCGAGCGTTTCGACGACCGCCTGGAAATCGGCGCCGCCACCGCCCTCTCCGATTGCTATGAAGCCTTGAAGGCTGAATACCCGGATTTCGGCGAACTGCTGCAGCGTTTCGCGTCCTTGCAGATCCGCAACCAGGGCACGCTGGGCGGCAACATCGGCAATGCCTCGCCCATCGGCGATTCGCCTCCGCTGTTGATCGCCCTCGGCGCGCAAATCGTTCTGTGCAAAGGCGAAACCCGCCGTACCCTGGCACTGGAGGACTACTTCATCGATTACCGCGTGACCGCGCGTCAGGAAAGCGAGTTCATCGAGAAGATCATCGTGCCCCGCGCCAGCGTCGAGAATCTGTTCCGCGCCTACAAAGTCTCCAAGCGCCTGGACGACGACATCTCTGCCGTGTGCGCCGCCTTCAACATTCGCCTGGAAAACGGCATCGTCGCGCAAGCACGCGTCGCGTTCGGCGGCATGGCGGCCATTCCGAAACGTGCCGCAGCCTGTGAAGCGGCGCTGCTCGGCTCGCCGTTCAACCATGCCACCATCGAACGCGCCTGCACCGCACTGGCCGAAGATTTCACGCCGCTCTCGGATTTTCGCGCCAGCAAGGAATATCGCCTGCTCAGCGCGCAAAACCTGCTGCGCAAATACTTCATCGAACTGCAAACACCGCACATCGAGACTCGGGTGACCGCTTATGTCTAATCATCACGCCGTAGAGAAGACCCAGGCCGAACTGGCTGAACTGTTCGCCAAGGACCTGACCACCGGTGTCGGTCGCAGCGTCAAGCACGACAGCGCGGCCAAGCATGTGTCCGGTGAAGCGCAGTACATCGATGATCGCCTGGAATTTCCCAACCAGTTGCACGTTTACGCGCGCCTGTCGGACCGTGCCCACGCGAAAATCATCAGCATCGACACCCAGCCTTGCTATGCCTTCGAAGGCGTGCGCATCGCCATCACCCACGAAGACGTGCCAGGTCTGAAAGACATCGGCCCACTGTTGCCCGGTGACCCGCTGCTGGCCATCGACGATGTGCAGTTTGTCGGTCAACCGGTGCTCGCCGTCGCCGCGAAAGACCTGGATACCGCGCGTAAGGCAGCGATGGCCGCGATCATCGAATACGAAGATCTGGAACCCGTGCTGGACGTGGTTGAAGCCCTGCGCAAACGCCACTTCGTGCTCGACAGCCACACACATCAGCGCGGCGATTCAGCTACGGCGCTGGCCACCGCCGAACATCGCATCCAGGGCACGCTGCACATCGGCGGCCAGGAGCATTTCTATCTGGAAACCCAGATCTCCTCGGTGATGCCGACCGAAGACGGCGGCATGATCGTCTACTGCTCCACGCAGAACCCCACCGAAGTGCAGAAGCTGGTGGCTGAAGTGCTGGACGTGTCGATGAACAAGATCGTCGTCGACATGCGCCGCATGGGCGGTGGTTTCGGCGGCAAGGAAACCCAGGCGGCGAGCCCGGCGTGCCTGTGCGCGGTGATCGCGCACCTGACCGGCCAGCCGACCAAGATGCGCCTGCCGCGCGTCGAAGACATGCTGATGACCGGCAAGCGTCACCCGTTCTATGTCGAGTACGACGTCGGCTTCGACAGCACCGGCCGCCTGCACGGCATCGCCCTGGAACTGGCCGGCAACTGCGGTTGCTCGCCAGACCTGTCGGCCTCGATCGTCGACCGCGCGATGTTCCACTCCGACAACTCTTATTACCTGGGTGATGCGACCATCAACGGTCACCGTTGCAAGACCAATACCGCGTCGAACACCGCTTACCGTGGTTTCGGCGGCCCGCAAGGCATGGTCGCCATCGAAGAAGTAATGGACGCCATCGCCCGGCATCTGGCCCTCGATCCGCTGGCCGTGCGCAAAGCCAACTACTACGGCAAGACCGAGCGCAACGTTACCCATTACTACCAGACCGTCGAGCACAACATGCTCGAGGAAATGACCGCCGAACTGGAAGAAAGCAGTCAGTACGCCGAGCGCCGCGAAGCGATCCGTCGCTACAACGCCAACAGCCCGATCCTGAAAAAAGGCCTGGCGCTGACCCCGGTGAAATTCGGCATTTCCTTCACCGCCAGTTTCCTCAACCAGGCGGGCGCCCTGGTGCACGTCTACACCGACGGAAGCATCCATTTGAACCACGGTGGCACCGAAATGGGCCAGGGCTTGAACACCAAGGTCGCGCAGGTCGTGGCCGAAGTGTTCCAGGTGGAAATGGACCGCGTGCAAATCACTGCGACCAACACTGACAAGGTACCGAACACCTCGCCGACCGCAGCGTCCAGTGGCGCCGACCTGAACGGTAAAGCCGCGCAGAACGCCGCCGAAACCATCAAGCAACGCCTGGTGGAATTCGCCGCCCGCCAATACAAGGTCAGCGAAGAGGACGTCGAATTCCACAACGGCCACGTGCGGGTTCGCGACCACATCCTGACTTTCGAAGCGTTGATACAGCAGGCCTATTTCGCCCAGGTATCTCTATCGAGCACCGGCTTCTACAAGACGCCGAAAATCTACTATGACCGCAGCCAGGCCCGTGGCCGTCCGTTCTACTACTTCGCCTTCGGTGCGGCGTGCTGCGAAGTGCTGGTGGACACCCTCACCGGCGAATACAAGATGCTGCGCACCGACATCCTCCACGACGTCGGCGCGTCGTTGAACCCGGCCATCGACATTGGTCAGGTCGAGGGTGGTTTCATCCAGGGCATGGGTTGGCTGACCATGGAAGAGCTGGTGTGGAACAACAAGGGCAAGCTGATGACCAACGGCCCGGCCAGTTACAAGATCCCGGCCGTGGCGGACATGCCGCTGGACCTGCGGGTGAAACTGGTGGAAAACCGCAAGAACCCGGAAGACACGGTGTTCCATTCCAAGGCCGTGGGTGAGCCGCCGTTCATGCTCGGCATCGCCGCGTGGTGTGCGATCAAAGACGCCGTGGCGAGCCTGGGTGACTACAAGCATCAACCGAAGATCGACGCTCCGGCGACGCCGGAACGGGTGTTGTGGGGTTGCGAGCAGATGCGCCAGTTGAAGGCGGCGAAGGCTGTTGAGGCTGAAACCGAACTGGCTTCGCTCTGATGATCGTTCCCACGCTCTGCGTGGGAATGCAGCCGGCGACGCTCCGCGTCGCATCCTGAACAGCGGACGCGGAGCGTCCAGTGATGCATTCCCACGCGGAGCGTGGGAACGATCTGACAGACAGATGTCGAGGTGAAACATGTACAACTGGATCGACGCCCTCGCCGACCTGCAAAACCAGGGTGAGCCCTGCGTGTTGGTGACGATCATCGAAGAGCTCGGCTCGACTCCGCGCAATGCCGGCTCGAAGATGGTCATCAGCGCCCGTCAGGCCTTCGACACCATCGGTGGCGGGCACCTGGAATACAAGGCCATGCAGATCGCTCGCGAGATGCTCGCCAGCGGCAAGCAGGACACGCATCTGGAGCGTTTCAGCCTCGGTGCCAGCCTTGGTCAGTGCTGCGGCGGTGCCACCGTTTTGCTGTTCGAACCGATGGGCCAGGTGCAAGCGCAAATCGCTGTGTTCGGCGCCGGCCACGTCGGCCGGGCGCTGGTGCCATTGCTCTCCAGCCTGCCCTGCCGCGTGCGCTGGATCGACTCACGCGACGATGAGTTTCCCGAGCAGATCCCCCACGGCGTTCGCAAGATCGTTGCCGAAGAACCGGTGGATGAAATCGACGACCTGCCCGCCGGCAGCTACTGCATCGTCATGACCCACAATCACCAGCTCGACCTCGAACTCACCGCCGCGATTCTCAAGCGCAACGATTTCGCCTACTTCGGCCTGATCGGTTCGAAGACCAAACGGGTCAAGTTCGAACATCGTCTGCGTGATCGCGGCTTCGACAGCAGCGTCGTGCAACGCATGCGCTGCCCGATGGGCATCGGCGAAGTCAAAGGCAAGTTGCCTGTGGAAATCGCCATCTCCATCGCCGGCGAGATCATCGCCACTTACAACGCGAACTTCGGCCAGCACACCGCCAGCGCCGGATCGATTGCCAAACTGCTGCCTGCGTCACGCCGCAGCCAAGCCTCCCATTGAGAACGCTCATGCCACTGACTCGCAAAGCCTACCGCGCCGCCATCCTGCACAGCATCGCCGACCCTGCCATCGTTGGCATCGAAGCCTCGTATGAATATTTCGAGGACGGCTTGCTGGTGGTTGATAACGGCAAAATCAGCGCACTTGGCCACGCCAGTGATTTGCTGCCGACGCTGCCGGCAGACATCGAAATCACCCATTATCAGGACGCGTTGATTACCCCCGGCTTTATCGACACCCACATCCACCTGCCACAAACCGGCATGGTCGGTGCCTACGGTGAACAATTGCTGGACTGGCTCAACACTTACACCTTCCCGTGCGAAAGCCAGTTCGCCGACAAGGCCCATGCCGACGAAGTCGCGGACATTTTCATCAAGGAATTGCTGCGCAACGGCACCACGACGGCACTGGTTTTCGGCAGCGTACATCCGCAATCGGTGAACTCGTTCTTTGAAGCGGCCGAGCAGCTCGACCTGCGGATGATCGCCGGCAAGGTGATGATGGACCGCAACGCCCCGGACTACCTGACCGATACCGCTGAATCGAGCTACCTCGAAAGCAAAGCGTTGATCGAGCGCTGGCACGGCAAGGGTCGCCTGCACTACGCCGTGACTCCACGCTTCGCCCCGACCAGCACCCCGGAACAACTGACCCTGGCCGGCCAGTTGCTGAGCGAATACCCGGATCTGTACATGCAGACCCACATCAGCGAAAACCTCAAGGAAATCGAGTGGGTCAAGGCGCTGTTCCCGGAGCGCAAGGGCTACCTGGACGTCTACGATCACTACCAATTGCTCGGTGAACGCTCGGTGTTCGCCCACGGCGTGCACCTGTGCGATGAAGAGTGCGCGCGCCTGGCGGAAACCGGTTCGGCCATCTCGTTCTGCCCGACTTCGAACTTCTTCCTCGGTAGCGGCCTGTTCAATTTGCCGATGGCCGAGAAGCACAAACTCAATGTCGGCATCGGCACCGATGTCGGCGGCGGCACCAGTTTCTCGCTGCTGCAAACCCTCAACGAGGCCTACAAGGTCATGCAACTGCAAGGTGCGCGCCTGAGCCCGTTCAAGTCGCTGTACCTGGCCACCCTCGGCGGTGCCCGCGCATTGCGCCTGGAAGACAAGATCGGCAATCTGCAACCGGGTACCGACGCCGACTTCCTGGTGCTCGACTACAACGCCACGCCGCTGCTGGGCTATCGCCTGAAGCAGGCCAATAACATCGCCGAAACGTTGTTTGTGTTGATGACGCTGGGGGATGACCGGACGGTGTTGCAGACCTATGCGGCGGGGAATCTGGTGCATCAGCGCTAAGGCATTGCGTGCATGATCGTTCCCACGCTCTGCGTGGGAACGATCCAGACAATTTGCGTTTCAGCTCGGTCCCTGTGGGAGCTGGCTTGCCAGCGATTTGATCGTTCCCACGCTCCGCGTGGGAATGCAGCCCGGGACGCTCCGCGTTCCTGCCGAAGCGGACGCGAAGCGTCCATTGAGGCATTCCCACGCAGAGCGTGGGAACGATCAGTATCAGGAAGTCAGAGCTTGGCAGTCGTTCGCCCTGGCTTCTTGGTCTGCAACAAGTGCGAGAACACCGCATGCAGGTCATCCGAAGCACTTTCCTCATCGAGGTTGAGCTTGCTGTCGATGTGATCCATGTGATGCATCATCAGGTCTACCGCCAGTTCACCATTGCGCGCTTCGATGGCATCGATCAACTGCGTGTGCTCGTCATAAGAGCAGTGGGATCGGTTGCCGCTTTCATACTGGGCAATGATCAGCGAGGTCTGCGACACGAGGCTGCGCTGGAAACTGATCAACGGCGCGTTTTTCGCCGCTTCGGCCAGTTTCAGGTGGAACTCACCCGACAGACGGATACCGGCACCACGATCGCCACGGGAAAAACTGTCGCGTTCGTCGTTGACCATTTGGCGCAACTCGGCGATCTGCTCGGCGGTGGCGTGCTGGACCGCCAATTCCGTAATCGCTCGCTCCACCAGACGGCGGGCCATGAACACCTGCCGAGCCTCTTCGACACTCGGGCTGGCGACCACGGCACCGCGGTTCGGACGCAACAGCACCACGCTTTCATGGGCCAGGCGCGACAAGGCGCGGCGAATGATGGTGCGGCTGACCCCGAAAATTTCCCCCAGCGCTTCTTCGCTCAACTTGGTGCCGGGCGCCAGACGCTGTTCGAGGATGGCCTCGAAGATATGCGCGTAGACAATATCGTCCTGGGTACCGCTACGGCCGGCTTTGCCTGCTCGCGGTTGTTTCTTTAGGGGTTGCAACTGTTCGTTCATGGGCACTCGAGTCGGAAGAACTGCGGCGAATTGACCGTGACTGTAATACGGCACAGTGGGTCGCTGGCAAGTATCGCGTAAAAAACACTGCGATTGTACACAATGGATGGTGGCAACACGACTGTACGGCTGTTTGTCACATCCGCTGTATCGCAACGATCCATTACGTTTGAGTTTAGGCTTGATCACAGAATCCGCAGCCCGCACACGCCCCCGTAGGAGCAAAGCTTGCTCGCGATAGCGATTTCATTTTCGAAAACACTGTCGACTGACACGCCGTCATCGCGAGCAAGCTCGGCTCCTACAGGGACCGGGTGGCCTCGGACATAGTCCTCTGAACCAAGGAACACCATCGTCATGACCGACGCCACGCACACTCAGCTACGCCCCTTGGCCGATACGTCACCATCGGCCATCGTCGCCGGGTTCATCGCGATGATGACTGGCTACACCAGTTCACTGGTGCTGATGTTCCAGGCCGGGCAAGCGGCCGGCCTGACCAGCGGGCAGATTTCATCGTGGATCTGGGCGATCTCGATTGGCATGGCAGTGTGCTCGATCGGCCTGTCCTTGCGCTATCGCACGCCCATCACGATTGCCTGGTCGACCCCGGGCGCCGCCCTGCTGATCACCAGCCTGGGCGGCGTGTCCTACGGCGAAGCCATCGGCGCCTATATAACTTGTGCCGTGCTGGTGACGATTTGCGGTCTCACCGGCAGCTTCGAACGCCTGGTCAAAAAGATTCCGGCTTCTTTGGCGGCCGCGCTGCTGGCGGGCATCCTGTTCAAGATCGGCAGCGAGATCTTCGTCGCCGCCCAGCATCGCACGGCGCTGGTCCTGGGCATGTTTGTCACTTATCTGCTGGTCAAGCGCCTGTCACCGCGTTACGCAGTACTGGCCGCGCTGTTGATCGGTACAGCGTTGTCCGGGTTCATGGGGCTGCTGGATTTCAGCGGTTTCCACCTGGAAGTGGCCACGCCGGTCTGGACCACCCCGCACTTCTCCCTGGCCGCAACGATCAGCATCGGCATTCCGCTGTTCGTGGTGGCGATGACCTCGCAAAACATGCCCGGTATCGCCGTACTGCGCGCCGACGGCTACAACGTACCAGCCTCGCCGCTGATTACCACCACCGGTATCGCTTCGCTGCTGCTGGCGCCGTTCGGCTCCCACGGCATCAACCTGGCGGCGATCAGCGCGGCCATCTGCACCGGGCCGCATGCCCACGAGGATCGCAACAAGCGCTACACCGCCGCTGTCTGGTGCGGGATTTTCTACGGGATTGCCGGGGTATTCGGCGCGACACTGGCAGCGCTGTTTGCGGCGCTGCCAAAGGAACTGGTGTTGTCGATAGCCGCGCTGGCGTTGTTCGGCTCGATCATCAATGGCTTGAGCATTGCCATGAGCGAAGTGAAGGAACGTGAGGCGGCGCTGATTACCTTCATGGTCACGGCGTCGGGGCTGACGCTGTTTTCCATTGGTTCGGCATTCTGGGGGATTGTGGCGGGGGTCGTGACGCTGCTGATTCTGAACTGGCGCAAGGTTTGAGGGCGCTTTCGCGGGCAAGCCTCGCTCCTACAGCGAACGGTTCATCAAGCCATGTGCGCACAAAAAACAGGCATAAAAAAACGGCGACCCTCGGGTCGCCGTTTTCAGAACATCAAGCTACCGGATTGATCGGCTTTTCCGGATACCAGACGTCCAGCAGCGGGCTGACTTCAACGCTGGTCAGCTCGGTGCGGCCTTTGAGCCAGGCTTCAACGGCGGCGCGCTGTTCAGCGCTGACCGAGCCACGCTTCTGCAGGCAAACCAGACCGTAGTCGTCGCCGCCAACATAGCCCAGACCGTTGGCTTCCATGGCTTCTTTGAGGAACGCGTCGAGGAAAGCATCAATGGCTTCATCAGCCAAATCTTCTTTGAAATCCAGGTTCAGTTCGAAACCCAGCTCTTGAAATTCATCGACGCACAGTTTTTTGCGCAGACGCTGGGAACGGTTAGTCGCCATTGGAACAATCCTCTTAAGTAATAACGGCCGGCACTTTAGCAGTTTAAGCCGCCGATTGCCCGACTCAGTGGGCCGCAAGGGCTACCGCCGGTAAAAAAATAGCCGATTGGATGGTCAAGGCACGGCACAAGCCGTGACGCCTTGGGGCATAATGCCGACACTTTCATGACCACTGGGGGAATTTATCTTCATGCCCTCGTTTTTTTTCCCCTCGGCTGCAGGGTTCTATTTCACATGATCAAATCGTTACGTCCTTTATTGCTGGCCGGCCTGTTGCTTCCCCTGGCCCTTCCTGTTTGCGCTGACCCGATCAACACCTCTTTGTCTCCCAACGTCCAAAAAGCCCTCAAGGCCAGCAAGCTGCAGGACAACGCCCTGTCGCTGGTGATGATTCCGCTCAACGGCCCGGGCACTCCGACTATTTTCAACGCCGACGTATCGGTCAACCCGGCGTCGACCATGAAGCTGGTGACCACTTACGCGGCCCTGGAAATGCTCGGCCCGAACCATCAGTGGAAAACCGAGTTCTACACCGACGGCACCCTCAGTGGCGGTATCCTCAATGGCAATCTCTACCTCAAGGGTGGTGGTGATCCGAAGCTGAACATGGAAAAACTCTGGCTGTTGATGCGTGACTTGCGCGCCAACGGCGTGACCCAGGTCACCGGCGATCTGGTGCTGGACAAGAACTTCTTCGTGCAACCGCAATTGCCCGAGTTCAATGACGACGGCAACGACGAGAACAAGCCGTTCCTGGTCAAACCCGATGCGTTGCTGGTCAACCTCAAGGCCTTGCGCTTTGTCGCGCGCAATGACTCGGGCAAGGTGCTGGTTTCGGTGGAACCACCCATTGCCAGCATTCGCATCGACAATCAGGTCAAGGCTCTCAACTCCAAGCAATGTACCGGCGGTGTGCGCTACAACCCGGTGCCCCAGGCCGATGGCAGCGTGACGGTGACCGTCGGCGGCCAGCTGGGCGAAGGTTGCAGTTCACAGACTTACTTGTCGCTGCTTGATCACGCGACTTACACGGCCGGTGCCGTGCGAGCGATCTGGAAAGAACTGGGCGGCAGCATCCAGGGCAAGGATGTGCTGGCGCCAACGCCGAAAGACGCCAAAGTGCTGGCGCGGGCATTTTCGCCGGATCTGGCGGAAATCATCCGCGATATCAACAAATACAGTAACAACACCATGGCCCAGCAGCTGTTCCTGAGCCTGGGGCAGAAATACCGTACCGATGCCGACGGTGACGATGCCAAGGCGGCACAGCGGGTCGTACGCCAGTGGCTGGCGAAGAAAGGCATTACCGCGCCGCACCTGGTGATGGAGAACGGTTCCGGCCTGTCCCGTTTCGAACGCGTCAGCGCCCGGGAAATGGCTTCGATGCTGCAGGCCGCCTGGCGCAGCCCTTACGCCGCCGAGTACATCAGCTCGATGCCGATTGCCGGCACCGACGGCACCATGCGCAAGCGCCTGAAGACCACCGCGATGCGCGGCGAAGCCCACGTCAAGACCGGCACCCTGAACACCGTGCGCGCCATCGCCGGTTTCAGCCGAGACGTCAACGGCAACACCTGGGCCGTCGTGGCGATCCTCAACGACAAGGCGCCATTCGGTGCATCATCGGTGCTCGACCAAGTGCTGCTGGACTTGTATCGCCAGCCGAAACTGGCGCAGACCGCTTCGGCGCTCTAATCGGCTGCAGAGGCTGCAGAGATTCCCTGTAGGAGCAAAACCTGCTCGCGATAGCGGCAGCACATTCAACATGAATGTGACTGACAGACCGCCATCGCGAGCAAGCTTGGCTCCTACAGGGTATGCGTACAGCGCATATCAATTCGTCTCGCCCTGCACCCGGTCCCTGCCCGCCTGCTTCGCCGCATACACCCCCGAGTCCGCCCTTAACAGCAGCGCGTCCGCGCCCTCGCCGACTCGCCAACTGGCAATCCCGAAACTCGCAGTGACGATCCCGACCTCGTCGATCGGCGAACTGCGCAAGCCTTGCCACAGCTCCAGGGCCAGTACATGCGCGTGCTCACCGTTAATGCCCGGGCACAGCACCATGAACTCTTCGCCACCCAATCGACAAAATACATCCGTGCGGCGCAGCCGATTGCCAATGCGCTCGCAGACGATCTGCAACACCCGATCACCCACGGCATGCCCATGCTGGTCATTGATGCGCTTGAAGTGGTCAATGTCGAGCATGATCACCGACAGTTCGCCGCTACCACGCTCGACCCGGGCCATTTCGGTGGTCAGACGCTCCTGGAAATAGCGCCGGTTGTGAATACCGGTGAGGGAGTCGGTGATCGACAGCGCCCGCAGCTCTTCTTCCACCCGCTTCATGTCGGAAATATCCGAGATGTAGCCATGCCAGAGCACGCCGCCGCCGGGCAGCTCTTCCGGCGTCGCCTCGCCGCGTACCCAACGCAAACCGCGCTGTGGCAGCTGCACGCGATACTCCTCGCGCCAAGGGCTGAGGGTGTCCGCCGAAGCGCGAATGGAGGCGCGCACACGGGTGGTGTCCTGGGGATGGATGCGCGTGAAGATCGCTTCGGCATTGAGTAGCAAAACGTCCGGTTCGAGCTCGTAGATTTCACGAATGCCATCGCTGGCATAGATGACGCTGAAGCGTCCGTCGAATTCCATCTTGAATTGATAGATGCCGCCGGGCACATGGGCACTGAGCTTCTTCAATAACAAGTCCCGCGCTGCGAGGGCTTCATGCACGCGTTTGCGTTCGGTGATATCGATGCACACCGCCAGATGGCCGACCCACAGGCCTTGCTCATCAAGCACCGGAGTCGCCAGCATGTTGACGATCAAATGGCTGCCGTCCCCCCGCACCAGCGTCCATTCCCGCGCCTCGTGCCCGGTGCCTTCGCCGCCCTCGACCAACATTGCATGACAGGTCGGGACCGGTTTGCCGAAACGTGCGCTAAGCTCTGCCGAGCGTGCCGCCAGTTCCCGGGGCAAGTGCAGGTTTTCCAGGGTCATGTGCCCAACCACTTCGGCGGCGGTATAGCCGAGCATCTGTTCGGCTCCGGCGTTAAAGGTGCTGATCACGCCCCGCAAATCCGTGGCGATGATCGCCACCTGGGTCGCCGCGTTCAGCACGCCGCGCAACTGGCCGTGGGTGCCACGCAGTTCCTGCTCCCGAGCGCGCAACTCTTCGGTCCTTTGCTCAACCATCTTCAGCGCTCGCTGCCGCTGGCTGACCAGTACGTATAGCAAGGCACTGAGCAGCATGCTGAGCGAACCACCGAGCACCACCAGCGTGGTCACCGATGAGTGGTTGGCCTTGAGAAACGCTTCGCTGGGCTGGATGTCGACCTGGTAATCATGATCGGCCATTCGCAACAGCCGGGTCGCCGACAACTCGCTGACGGCCGCTGTGTTTGGCGATTCATACAGCACTTCATGCTGATCATCGATGGACAGATCGAGAATACGCACTGACAGATAGTCACGCCCCGCTTCCGGCAAGCCGTCCGCCAGCAATTGGCGCATGCTGATCACGGCCATGACATAACCGAATGGTTTGGTCGTCGTCGGACTGTTGCCCGACATGACCGGAGCGACCAGCAGCACGCCCCGCGCATACGCCGGCTCGATACTCACCAGATGCATCGGTTGCGAGACGGCCATCTGGCCACTCTGGTCCGCTCGCTGCAATGTGGCACGACGCAACGGCTGGGCCAGCAAATCGTAACCGAGCGGCGCACCGAGTTTGCTTTGCGTCTGGCTGAACAGCACCACCACGTACTCGTCCCGCTCGCCAGCCAGTTGCAACTGGCCGTCGGCGTTGAGCTCGCGAAATGCAAAACTGCTCAAGCCTTCATCACGAACACGGCGTTCGAACGCTGCACGTTCGTCACGGCTCACCCGTTGCGCAAACGAGTACGCCTGGGTCCGGTGCAATAACGGTTGGGTATAGCCATTGAACTCCTCTCGGGAGACCGAATCGGAGTTGGCAAAGAACCGGCGCAGGCCGTCGAGGCGCTGCTCCTGATCTTGGAAGCGTTCTTCGATACGGCTATAACGCTCACTGGCCAGCAGTTGGAAGCGTTGCCGCAATTGCTGGTGAAACAGATTGAGGGTCGACCATGCCAGCAAGCCCGTGAGAATCCCGCCGACAAGCAAAACCAGAAGCGCGACCAGCCAGGCCGAGACATCTTCGCTGATAAAACCCAGGATTTTTGGGCGCACGGCGTGCAACGACATAAACGCAACTCAAAACGCCAGGTGCGGGAAAGCCCTTTGGCCCTGAGTTGAGTTATAGCTATTAGCCACTAATTTGACCAGTACAGAAAGAATCCACAGAGCCTTTTAAAATCAAGGCTCTGTGGATCCAACCCCTTCAGATATCAACGGGCCGTGATTTTCCAGGCGCGGTGAATCTTGGCGTTGCGGGAAAAATCCGGATCGATGGTCTGGGCGGTAATCTCTTCGACCGCGTAGCGCTCGCTGAGGTTGGGCTCCAGCTCGAACTTGCGGAAGTTGTTGGAGAAGTACAACACCCCACCCGGCGCCAGCCGAGCCATCGCGAGATCGATCAACTGCACCTGATCGCGTTGTACATCGAAAATCCCTTCCATGCGCTTGGAGTTGGAGAATGTCGGCGGGTCAATGAAGATCAGATCGTATTCGTCACGACTGGCGTCCAGCCAGGCCATCACATCGCCCTGCTCCAGACGGTTCTTGTCGGAAAAACCGTTCAGCGACAGATTGCGACGCGCCCAGTCAAGATAGGTTTTCGACAGGTCGACGCTGGTGGTGCTGCGTGCACCGCCCTTGGCCGCGTGCACGCTGGCCGTGGCGGTGTAGCAGAACAGATTGAGGAAGCGCTTGCCGGCCGCCTCTTTCTGAATGCGCATGCGCATAGGACGGTGGTCGAGGAACAGGCCGGTATCCAGGTAATCGGTGAGGTTGACCAACAGCTTCACGCCACCTTCGTTGACCTCGACGAACTTGCCCTGAGCCGCCTGGCGTTCATATTGCTTGGTGCCACTCTGACGCTCTCGGCGTTTGACCACCACGCGGCTCTTGTCGATGTTCAAAGCCTGCGGAATGGCGGCCAGGGCATCGAACATCCGCGCCGAGGCTTTTTCCGGATCGATGGATTTCGGCGCGGCGTATTCCTGGACGTGGACCCAATCGTGATACAGGTCGATGGCCATGGAATATTCCGGCATGTCGGCATCGTACACGCGATAGCAGTCGATGCCTTCGCGCTTGACCCACTTGCCCAAGGCCTTGAGGTTTTTTTGCAGGCGGTTGGCAAACATCTGCCCGCCTTCGCTCAGGCGCGGCTGCTCGACCACCGGGGCCGGCGCCGGCACGGGTTTGATCGGGTTGCCGTTTTTGTTGTACTTGCGCTCTTGCGGCTCGCTCGGCGCCTCGTCATAGGCCGCTTGCTCCCGTTCGGCCTGACGCTGTTCCGGGGTACGACGCTCGCCTGTGACGAACTGGTCGGGCAGCACCTTGATCAACAGCAGCTTGCACGGCAAGGCGCCGTTCCAGAACGAATACTGCTTGTGGCTGCGGATGCCCATGCGCTTGCCCAGATCCGGCGCGCCGGTAAAGACGGCGGCTTCCCAGTTCAGACAGGCCTGACGCAGACGCTCGCCGAGGTTCTGGTAAAGATAGAGCAGGCTCGCCTCGTCGCCCAGTCGCTCGCCGTATGGAGGGTTGCAGATCACCAGGCCTTTCTGGTTTTGATCCGGACGCGGCTCGAAAGTCGCGACTTCGCCCTGATAGATCTTGATCCACTCGCTGAGGCCGGCACGCTCGACGTTGTTGCGGCCCGGCTGAATCAGGCGCGGGTCGGCTTCGTAACCGCGAATCCACAACGGCGGCTTGGCCAGACCGGCGGCGGCGCGTTCGGACGCCTCTTCATGGAGCTTTTTCCACAGCGCCGGTACGTGACCCAGCCAGGCGGTGAATCCCCACTGCTCGCGACGCAGGTTCGGCGCGATGTCAGCAGCGATCATCGCCGCTTCCACCAGAAAGGTACCGACACCGCACATCGGGTCAGCCAGTGCGCCACCTTGCGCTGCGATACGTGGCCAGCCGGAACGGATCAGGATGGCGGCCGCGAGGTTTTCCTTCAGCGGCGCCGCGCCTTGCTGCAGGCGATAGCCGCGCTGGTGCAGGCTGTGGCCGGAGAGGTCGAGGGAAAGGATCGCTTCGCCGCGATCCAGGCGCAGGTGAATGCGCAGGTCCGGGTTGAGTTTGTCGATGGATGGACGGTCGCCCTGCGGGGTGCGCAGTTTGTCGACGATGGCATCCTTGACCTTCAAGGCACCGAAGTGGGTGTTGTCGATGCCCGAGCCGTGACCACTGAATTCGACGGCCAGGGTGCCGTCATTGAGCATGTGGTCTTGCCACTCGATGTCGAGCACGCCGTGGTAGAGGTCCTCGGCGTCTTTCATCGGGAAACGCTTGAGCACCAGCAATACCCGGTTGGCCAGGCGCGACCACAGGCACAGGCGATAAGCGGTTTCCATGGTGGCCATGCCGCGCACGGCAGAGGTGTGCTCACGTGCTTCCTCAAGGCCAAGCCCGACGGCTTCCTCGATGAGCAGGCCTTCAAGGCCTTTTGGGCAAGTGAGGAAGAGTTCGAAACGATCGGACATGAGAATTCGGAGCCTTTGGCTGAGTGGCCCGACAACGCATTGCCGGACCGGTTTTCAATCAGGCGCTTTTCTCGAAGAGCGCCCGCGTGGCACGAAGGTGTGCCGTCCCACCCCTGCTGCCCGGGTTAAATGAGCTTAGATGCAAGGACAGATAAAAAAGTTGATGCAACAAAATGACATAAGTCGACCCTTCGTCGAATAGTGCTTCCCGGCAACGGGAGGCATTCTCACCAAAGGATTAACCTGATCATGCTGTGCGGGGCCGATCATACCGGGGTTTACCTGAAAAATACCCAGCTAACATACGGTTACTTATGGCCATAGCACATGAACAGTTACGTCCTTATGACAAAACGATCATTCCCTCGATGTGACGCATTGGTTAGAACTCAACTCAGGTTGGCACCGCAATGGCGCCAACACCTTGGCTCGTCACGCCGGCAACGAGCCCCCAACGGCAGAGTTTTTCTGCCAGACCTCAATTGAGGTCGACGCGATAAATACAGTCAACAAGTGAGGGCAACACCCTATGAGAAGACTTAAGCGTGATCCGTTGGAAAGAGCATTTTTGCGCGGATATCAATATGGCGTTGGTGGCAAATCCCGTGAGCTTTGCCCATTTACTCTACCGTCGGTACGTCAAGCCTGGATTAACGGCTGGCGAGAAGGACGCGGCGACAACTGGGACGGTATGACCGGCACTGCGGGAATCCACAGACTCAACGAACTTCACGCCGTCGGCTAATTACAGGGCACAACACTCCGACACGACAATCTGATTTTGTACTGAATTAACCACGCACGTCCCATCCGGACGGCGGGCTGCGGCCCAGGGGCTCCTTTGAAGGGGCCCTTTTTTATGCTTGCTCCAAAGCAAGGAAAACCTGTTTTTGTGGCAAGGGAGCTTGCTCCCGCCCGGTTGCGAAGCAATCGTAAACCCGGTGTTCTCAATCAATTTGACTTACTGAAGCGGGTGCTTTGGGCTGCTTCGCAGCGGGAGCAAGCTCCCTCGCCACAAAAGCTCCCTTGAGCCTTCAGCGCAGGGCAGCGATTGCGTCTACGGATTCACGAATCAGCGCCGGGCCTTTATAGATGAAGCCGGAGTAGATCTGCACCAGGCTCGCACCGGCAGTGATCTTCTCTGCCGCATGTTTGCCTTCAGTGATGCCACCGGCAGCAATGATCGGCAGGCGGCCGCCCAACTCCGCCGCCAACACCTTCACGGTGTGGGTGCTCTTGTCGCGAACCGGTGCACCGGACAGGCCGCCCGCCTCGTCACCATGCTCCATGCCCTCGACGCCGACACGGCTCAAGGTGGTATTGGTGGCGATGACCGCGTCCATTCCGGTTTCTATCAACGCTTGCGCAACCTGCGCAGTTTCTTCGTCAGTCATGTCCGGGGCGATCTTGATGGCCAGGGGCACGTGTTTGCCGTGACGCAGCGCCAGTTCAGCGCGACGCGTGGCAAGGTCGGCCAACAGTTGCTTGAGCGAATCGCCGAATTGCAGGCTGCGCAGGCCCGGTGTGTTCGGCGAGCTGACGTTGACCGTCACGTAGCTGGCGTGGGCGTAGACCTTGTCCAGGCAAATCAGGTAATCGTCAACCGCGCGCTCGACCGGGGTATCGAAGTTCTTGCCGATGTTGATGCCCAGCACGCCCTTGTACTTGGCGGCTGCCACACGGGCCAACAGGTGATCGACGCCAAGGTTGTTGAAGCCCATTCGGTTGATGATGGCCTCGGCTTCCGGCAATCGGAAAATCCGTGGTTTCGGATTACCCGGTTGCGGACGCGGGGTTATGGTGCCTATTTCGACAAAACCGAAACCCAATTGGGCGAAACCGTCAATGGCCGCGCCGTTTTTGTCCAGGCCGGCGGCCAGCCCCACCGGATTCGGAAAATCCAGGCCCATGACGTTGACCGGCATCTTCGCCGGTGCCTTGCACAGCAAGCCGTTAAGGCCCAAACGTCCGCCCGCGCCGATCAGGTCCAGGGACAGATCGTGGGAGGTTTCCGGGGAAAGTTTGAACAACAGCTGACGGGCCAGGGTGTACATGGGCGGATTTGACTCGATTGGCGGCGAAATGAGGCGGCGATTATAGCCGGGGTTGAGGTTGGCGGGCGATCTCTTTGCCGTGAATCCCGGGATGGCATATGCCTTGCACCCATCTAAGCATCAGCACGCAGGCCAACGGCGGAATGCGTGCAAGGACAACGGCGTCGTCACGCGGCCTTGCGGGTATCAGGTCTGGGACGACGTTTTTTTTGAAGGTGCGAAATCGATGAACGAACCATCAGCCGGCCCTCTGGCCTGGGTCAATGGCAGCGATGCCCCGGAAAAGACCGAAATCAACCTCGGCTTCATGGCCTTGAGCGACTGCGCCTCGGTGGTTGTCGCCGCGACTCAGGGCTTCGCCCAACCTTACGGCTTGACCCTGAACCTCAAGCGCCAGTCGTCGTGGGCCAACCTGCGGGACAAACTGGTGAGCGGTGAACTCGATGCCGCCCATAGCCTGTACGGTTTGATCTACGCCGTGCACCTGGGTATCGGCGGCGTGGCAGCGACCGACATGGCCGTGCTCATGGGCCTGAACCAGAACGGCCAGAGCATCAATCTCTCCCATGGCTTGCAGGGCCTTGGCGTGACCGGTCCTGAGGCACTTCACCGGCACGTGCACCAAACTCGCCCAAAATTGACGTTCGCCCAGACCTTTCCCACTGGCACCCATGCCATGTGGCTGTATTACTGGCTCGCCAGCCAGGGCATTCATCCGTTGCTGGAGGTCGACAGTGTGGTGGTACCACCGCCGCAAATGGTCGCGCACCTGCAGGCGGGACGCATCGACGGTTTCTGCGTCGGCGAGCCCTGGTCCGCCAGCGCCGTGCAACAGGACCTCGGTTTTACCCTGGCGACCACCCAGACCATCTGGCCCGATCATCCGGAAAAAGTCCTCGGCTGCACCCGCGCCTTCGTCGAGCAATACCCCAACACCGCCCGGGCACTGGTGATGGCGATCCTGGAAGCCAGTCGTTTTATCGAAGACAGTCTCGAAAACCGCCGCAGCACTGCGCAATTGCTCAGCGCGCCACAGTACCTCGACGCCCCACTGGCATGCATCGAACCGCGTCTGCTGGGCGACTACGACGACGGCCTGGACAATCGCTGGCACGACCCGCATGCCATGCGTTTTCATGGTGACGGTGAAGTGAACTTGCCGTATCTGTCCGATGGCATGTGGTTCATGACCCAGTTCCGTCGCTGGGGGCTGTTGCGCGATGACCCGGATTACCTCGCGATAGCCCGTCAGGTTCAGCAACTGGACTTGTACCGTGAGGCCGCCAGCGCCGTCGGTGTCGCATCGCTGGGCAAAGAGATGCGTAGCAGCCAGTTGATCGATGGCAAGGTCTGGAACGGTTCGGACCCCGCCGGCTATGCGCGCAGCTTCAAACTGCACGCCATGAGCGACAACTCGCCCCGACTCGCCAACTGCTGACAGGAGACTGCAAACATGTTGCGTATCCTGCTGATCAACGATACTGCGAAAAAAGTCGGACGCCTGAAAGCGGCCCTCACCGAAGCCGGCTTCGAGGTCATCGACGAGTCAGGCCTGACCATCGACCTGCCTGAACGCGTCGAAACGGTGCGTCCGGACGTGATTCTGATCGATACCGAGTCACCGAGCCGCGATGTCATGGAACAAGTGGTGCTCGTCAGCCGGGACCAGCCACGCCCCATCGTGATGTTTACCGACGAGCACGACCCCGGCGTGATGCGCCAGGCGATCAAGTCCGGGGTCAGCGCCTACATCGTCGAGGGCATCCATGCCCAACGCTTGCAGCCGATTCTGGATGTGGCCATGGCCCGCTTCGAAAGTGACCAGGCCCTGCGCGCCCAACTGCACGCCCGCGATCAGCAACTGGCCGAGCGCAAGCGCATCGAACTGGCCAAAGGGCTGCTGATGAAAATGAAGGACTGCAACGAGGAAGAGGCCTACACCCTGATGCGCCGCCAGGCCATGAGCCGCCAGCAGAAGCTGATTCAGGTGGCGGAGCAGATTATCGCGATGAGTGAACTGCTCGGCTGACACGACCACCGTGGCGAGGGAGCTTGCTCCCGCTGGGCTGCGTAGCGGTCCCCAAAACCTGCGATTTCAGTGAATCAGGCACAACTCGGTCACAGGATTCAAGACGGCTTCAACACCGAGCGGGAGCAAGCTCCCTCGCCACAAAAACGACTTGTTGGCACAGATCTCGCTAAGTAAATCCCACAGGTAACCAACGGCGGTTGCCCAATCTACGACAAAGACGTCGCTCACCGTATTTGCCTCCCGGCGAATCAGGTGGCGGCGTTTTTTTGTTTTGGCTCCCGTTCGAGACTCCTATCAGCTGAGGTGCGCGATGAATTCAAGCTTCTGGAAATCCGGCCATACCCCAACCCTGTTCGCGGCGTTCCTCTACTTCGACCTGAGCTTCATGGTCTGGTACCTGCTCGGCCCCCTGGCAGTGCAGATCGCCGGTGACTTGCACCTGACCACTCAACAGCGCGGGCTTGTCGTCGCTACGCCGATTCTGGCCGGTGCCGTACTGCGGTTTGTAATGGGCATGCTGGCTGATCGCCTGTCTCCCAAAACTGCCGGCCTGATCGGGCAAGTCATCGTCATCTGCGCCCTGTTCGGTGCCTGGAAACTCGGCATCCACAGTTACGAGCAAGCGCTGCTGCTGGGACTGTTCCTCGGCATGGCGGGCGCGTCCTTCGCCGTGGCCCTGCCTCTGGCGTCGCAATGGTATCCGCCGCAGCACCAGGGCAAAGCCATGGGCATCGCGGGTGCGGGCAACTCGGGCACCGTCCTTGCCGCGCTGATTGCGCCGGTGCTGGCAGCGGCGTTTGGCTGGAGCAACGTGTTCGGCTTCGCGCTGATCCCGTTGATCCTGACACTGATCGTGTTCGCCTGGCTGGCCAAGAATGCCCCTGAACGGCCCAAAGCCAAGTCAATGGCCGATTACTTCAAAGCCCTGGGCGACCGCGACAGCTGGTGGTTCATGTTCTTCTACAGCGTGACCTTCGGCGGTTTCATCGGCCTGGCCAGCGCACTGCCCGGCTACTTCAACGACCAATACGGCCTGAACCCGGTCACCGCGGGTTACTACACCGCCGCCTGCGTATTCGGTGGCAGTCTGATGCGTCCGCTGGGCGGTGCTCTGGCGGATCGCTTCGGCGGCATCCGCACCTTGCTGGGGATGTACACCGTGGCGGCGATCTGCATTGCTGCCGTCGGCTTCAATTTGCCAAGCTCCTATGCCGCCCTGGCGCTTTTCGTCTGCACCATGCTTGGCCTGGGTGCAGGCAACGGTGCGGTTTTCCAGTTGGTCCCTCAGCGTTTTCGCCGCGAAATCGGGGTTATGACCGGTCTGATCGGCATGGCTGGCGGCATCGGTGGTTTTGCCTTGGCAGCAGGCATGGGCGCAATCAAACAAAGCACCGGCAGTTACCAGCTGGCATTGTGGCTGTTCGCCAGTCTGGCGGTGCTCGCGTGGTTTGGCCTGCACGGCGTAAAACGTCGCTGGAGAACCACCTGGGGTTCGGCAGCCGTGACCGCTGCGCGGGTTTGAGGTCTTAAATGAGCCTGCAATTGAGCTTCGCTGAAGCCAGCGCCACCGGCCCTCGCGAAGAGAATCAGGACGCCTTGCGTCTGGTGACGCCCGCCCCGGCACTGGCGGCGAGCAAGGGCTACCTGTTCGCCATCGCCGACGGCGTCAGCCAGTGCGCCGATGGTGGCCTGGCCGCCCGATCGACATTGCAGGCGCTGGCGCTGGACTACTACGCCACCCCGGAAACCTGGGGCGTCGCACAAGCCCTTGATCGCCTGCTGCTGGCGCAAAACCGCTGGCTTCAGGCCAACGGTGGCGGACAACCGCTATTGACCACTGTGAGCGCCCTGGTGCTGCGTGGCAGGCGATTTACCCTGGCTCACGTCGGTGATTGCCGGGTGTATCGCTGGCACGCCGATCAATTGCAGCGCATCAGCGAAGATCACGTCTGGGATCAGCCGGGCATGCAGCATGTGCTCAAGCGGGCACTTGGACTGGATCAACACCTGGTGCTGGATTTCCTCGACGGTGAATTGCGCCTCGATGAGAGCTTCGTGCTGCTCAGCGATGGGATCTGGGCGGTCCTGGGCGACACCGCCATTGCTGCGATCCTGCGTGATCAGCCGGACCTCGATAGCGCTGCGCAGACGCTGGTTCATGCAGCGCATCTGGCCGGCAGCCAAGACAACGCCAGTGCCCTGCTGGTGCGGGTCGATGGCCTCGGTGAAAGCAGTATCGGTGATGCCTTGATTCACCTGCAGCAATGGCCCCTGCCGCCACCGCTGAAGCCTGGACAGCCGTTCGAAGGCTGGCAAGTGGAAGGGATACTTGGCCAGAGCCAGCAGTCGTTGCTTTATCGCGTGCGTGACAGCCAGCAACAACCGTGGCTGTTGAAAACCTTGCCCGGCCATCTGCACGACGATCACCAGGCCGGGCAAGCCTTGCTGTCGGAGGAATGGTTTCTCAAACGCGTGGCCGGTCGGCATTTTCCTGAGGTGCATGCCGCCAGCCAGCGTCAGCATTTGTACTACGTGATGCGCGAATACTCCGGGACGACCCTGGCGCAACTGCATTCGCAGACCGGACCACTGCCGCTGGCTCAGTGGCAGGACCTGGCTGAACGCCTGCTCAAAGCGCTCGGAATGTTGCACCGACGGCAGATTTTCCACCGCGATATCAAACCGGAAAACCTGCTGCTCAGTGACGACGGCGAACTGCGCTTGCTGGACTTCGGCCTCGCCTTCTGTCCCGGCCTGTCTGAAGACCAGCCCGCTGCTCTTCCCGGAACGCCCAGTTTCATTGCGCCGGAAGCATTTCGCGGCGAACCGCCGACACCGCAACAGGACCTGTATGCGGTCGGCGTGACGTTGTTTTATCTGCTGACCGGGCATTTTCCCTATGGCGAAATCGAAGCGTTCCAACGACCACGGTTCGGCAGGCCAGTCAGCGCCAGCCGCTATCGCCCCGATCTGCCGGAATGGATAACACAAAGCCTGGAACGCGCGGTTGCCGCCGATCCTGGTCAACGTTTTGAAACGGCGGAGGAATGGCTGCTGCTGATCGAACAAGGCGAGCGGCACAGCTTGAATGTGCGCCCTCGCCCGCTGCTGGAACGCGAACCGCTGAAGGTGTGGCGGTCGTTGGCGCTGATGTCGCTGCTGGCGAACCTGGTGCTGTTGTTTGCGGTATTTCATGGCTGATTTCAACTGAGGAACACACGATGAGCGCAAAAGTCTGGCTGGTGGGCGCGGGCCCGGGTGATCCGGAACTGTTGACTCTCAAGGCTGCAAGGGCACTGAGGGAAGCGGATGTGGTGCTGATCGATGACCTGGTGAATGCCGCGGTCCTCGAACATTGCCAGCAGGCGCGAATCATTCCCGTGGGTAAACGCGGCGGATGCCGGTCCACGCCGCAAGCGTTCATTCATCGCTTGATGCTGCGTTACGCGCGTCAGGGTAAATGCGTGGTGCGACTCAAGGGGGGTGATCCGTGCATTTTCGGACGCGGCGGTGAAGAAGCGCAGTGGCTGCGTGAGCGCGGGGTTGAGGTGGAACTGGTCAACGGCATCACGGCCGGGCTCGCTGGCGCCACGCAATGCGATATCCCGTTGACGCTACGCGGTGTAGCGCGCGGGGTGACACTGGTCACCGCGCACACGCAAGACGGCAGCAGCCTGAACTGGCAGGCACTGGCCCAGGGCGGTACGACGCTGGTGATTTACATGGGTGTGGCCAAGCTCAGTGAAATTCGCCAGCAACTGCTGGCCGGAGGCATGGCGGTAAACACGCCAGTGGCAATGATTGAAAACGCGTCGTTGCCCCATCAGCGCGAATGTCGCAGTGATCTGGCAGCAATGGAGGAAGATGCCCGTCGTTTCGAACTGAAGAGCCCGGCGATCCTGGTGATCGGCAGCGTGGCGGCCCGTGCCGTGCAAGACTGCGATTTCCCCGCGATCACAGCCGATGGACTGGCCTGAATCCCCCGACTTACTCCGCTCCGACCAAATCGCAGACAAAGAAAAGCCCGGCCTGAGCCGGGCTTTTCTCGCAGCTGCGGGCTAATTACTTAGCTTGAGCTTCAACCTGCGCTTCTACGCGACGGTTTACAGCGCGACCATCTTCAGTCTTGTTGTCAGCAACTGGGCGGGATTCGCCGTAGCCAACAGACTGAACGCGGGACGATTCAACACCGTACTGGTTGGTCAGAACTTGCTTAACGGCGTTTGCACGACGCTCGGACAGTTTCTGGTTGTAAGCGTCAGGACCGACGGAGTCAGTGTGACCTTCAACAGTAGTGGTGGTGGATGGGTACTGCTTCATGAAGTCAGCCAGGTTCTTGATGTCGCCGTAGCTGTTTGGCTTGACTACCGACTTGTCGAAGTCGAATTTCACGTCCAGCTCAACACGTACAACTTCAGCAACTGCTGGGCAGCCATCAGCGTCAACAGTTACGTTGGCTGGGGTGTCAGGGCACTTGTCAACGTTGTCGCAAACGCCATCGTTGTCGCTGTCGGAGCAAACTTCAGCTGGTGCTGGAACTGGAGCAGCAGCAGGCTTGGAGCCGCCACCGAAGTTCACACCGATACCGACGCTAGGAGCCCACTCGGTGTTGCCCTGGTCGATGTTGTACTGAGCTTCAACGCCGGCACGGGCGTAGAAGTTGTCGGTGAAGTACAGCTTGGCGCCGCCACCAACGTTGGCGAAGGTGGAACGGTCACGACCGTTCGAACCGTTCTGGTCGATGCTCTGGTCGGAGAAACCGGCCGAGACGTAAGGACGCAGCATGTCGCCTGGGTTGTTGAAGTGGTACAGAGCGTCCAGAGCGGTGTTGGCGCCCTTCACGTTCTTGCCGTCGTCGGCACGTACGTTATGCACTTCGTCGTAGGCCAGACGCAGTTCAACGTCGTCGGTCAGGAAGTAACCAACCGAACCACCGAACAGGTTGCCGTCGTTTTTGAAGTTGCGAGTGCTGTCAAAGTACTCTTTCTTTGCGAAGCCTTCGATTTCAACTGCGCCTTGGCCCTGTGCCAGAGCGCCGAACGAAGTGGCGGCAATAAGAGAACCAATGGCCAAGCCCAAGGTGTTTTTCAGTTTCATCCGTTAAATCCCCATCTGGTGATTGTGAAGCAGTCCCGCAAACCGGGGGACAACTCGGCGGCAAGTCTATCAGAACTTGCCTACACGTAAGAGATATTTGCGCCGAACTAAGTTTCAGCAATGCCTGCAAATTTCTCACGCAATTTATCTAGAGCGCGTTTGTACCGCATTTTTGTTGCACTCAAGCCCATATGCATGATGTCTGCGATCTCCTGAAACTCCAGCTCTGCGACAAATCGTAGCACCAGAATTTCACGGTCAATCGGATTCACATACACCAGCCAGCGATCAAGTCCACCCTTCTCCTCGGGTTTCGGCGCCTTTTCTTCAGACGCTTCTTCGAGGGGGTCCAGACTCAATGCGTCCATCAAGCGACGCTTTCGCCGTTCCTTCCGATACTGCGTAATGCACTCGTTGTACGTGATGCTATACAGCCATGTCTTGAACTTGGATTTGCCTTCGAAGTTCTTCAGGCCGTACAGCACCTTCAACATGACTTCCTGACAGACATCGTCTGCGTCGCGATCGTTCCCGAGATATCGTGCACAGACGTTAAATAATGTTCGTTGGTAACGCCGCATCAATTCTTCATAGGCGCGCGTTACGTGAAACAGCTCGGAATGCGAGCGCGCGACCAACTCCTCATCAGAGAGCTCGCGGGGGTCGTAGCGCATGGATAGCGATTGGGCTTTATTCAAAACAAGTCGGGCCGACAGTCAGGTCAATGTCCGCCGCAGCCAGCATCAGGCGGCATTTTGCGGCGGCATACATTAGCAGGGTTTGCCGGGTTAGCGGCTACTCACATGCTGCTCAAGCAGGATCCGATTGGAGAGAGAGACTAGCTCACCCTCATCGGTCAGCAATGTGGTTTTAACCGTGCCGATCTCTTCGATCTGCCCTTCGACCTCTCCAACTCGCACTTGTTGCCCAACCTCATACAACTCACGCACATAGATTCCCGCAAGAATCTGACCCGCAATTTCCCGACTTCCCAAACCCATGGCCAGCGCAACTGCCAGACCAACGGTAATCAAAACGATCACGATCACGTGATTGAGCAGGTCAGTCTTGACCTCCAACTGACTGATCGCCACCGAGATGCTGATGATGATCACCAGGCCCTGGGCAATTCGCCCCAACCCGGAAGCGTAGTCCAGTCCTACGCCTTCTGCCGCTCCACGCACCAGCCCATTGGCCAGTTGCGCCAGTAATACACCCACCAGCAACACCAGCGCGGCGCCGAATACCTTAGGCAAATACAGCGCTAGCATATCCAGCGTAGCTGAAACTCTCTCAAGTCCAAGGGATTCTGCGGCAGAAACCAGAAAAATCAGCAGAACGAACCAATAGACGATTTTTCCGATCAATGTGGAGATCGGTACTTGCAGCCCGGCGCGGGACAGCAGCTTGGTCAGACCGGTGCCGCCCATCAGGCGATCCAGGCCGAGCTTGGCGAGCAACTTCGAAAGCAGCGTGTCCAGCAACTTGGCCACGACAAAGCCCAACAGCAGCACAACCAGTGCGCCGAACAGGTTCGGAATGAAGTTGGCAATCTTGGTCCATAACGCAGTCATTGCAGTGACGAGGCTCTGTGTCCAGAGATCAAGTTCCATATTCAATCAGCCTTATCAGCAGTGCGAGCGGTAGGTTTACGAAGACGGGACACCGGCGCGATGTGGGCCGATCCGTTATTCAGGGCGATCATCAGCGCGGGCAACCAACGGCCCAGCAGGCTGAACAGATCACCGGCGCCGACCTGGCGGTTGGCGGTTTTCAGTACGCGCCCCAGGCATGCATCGTCGTCCCGGGTCGACGGCGAGGCCTTGAGCATGTCACGCAAAGACTGTTCAAACGGATCGTGCATACGCACCTCTCGTGATGTCTGTGAAAGACGCGGTGAAATTTGCTCGGGTCACATGGCTCTCCATCAGACCCAGCGCAAACGTCGGTATAACCACCACTGCCCCAACGCCACCGAAACCACCAACAGGCACGCGATCAGGAAACCATACGGGCTCGCGGAAAATGGAATGCCGCCGACGTTGATGCCCAAAAGCCCGGTCAAAAAACTCATCGGCAAAAAGATCCCGGTGATGACGCCGAAGCGATACATCGTGCGATTCATGCGCACGCTCAATCGCCGGTCTTCGGCCTCCAACACAAGCCCCACGCGCTCTCGGGTCAATTCGAGCTCTTCAAGATAGCGGGTCAGGCTGTTGTTCAATTCGTTCCAGTAATCGCCATCATCCTCGACAAACCAGGGCAACTTGAGCCGTGTCAGCTGAGCAAAAATATCCCTCTGCGGAGCGAGAAAGCGCTTCAACGCAGCGGCCCGGCGGCGGATCTGCAAGATCGCTCCGTGCTCCGGTGTATACCGTTCGTCGGTATCGAGCTTTTCTTCTTCCTCATCGACCACTTCCGAGAGGCAACTGACCAGATCCTGCACCTTGTTGGTCAGGTACTGCGCCATGTAGAGAATCAGCTCGGAGGCGGTTTTCGGTCCCTTGCCCAGCTCCAGTTGCACCAGCAGTTCTTCGGTGGCGCGCAGCGGCCGCAAACGCAAGGAAATGACCCGCTTCGCAGAACCGAAGATCCGTACGGAGACCATGTCTTCAGGCTCAGCCCCCGGATTGAGGTTGACTCCACGCAAAAATAGCAGCAGTTCGCTGTCGGAAAGCTGTAAAAGGCGCGGACGAGTATTCTCTTCCAGCAGCAGATCACAGCTGAATTCACTCAAACCGCTGGATTTGCGCAACCAGGTCTGGGTTTGCGGGTGACTGCGATCCCAATGCAGCCACAGGCTTTCATGAGCCTGCAGCTGCAATTCATCAAGTTCAGTCCGGGCTATCGAACGCGCGCCGCCTTTACCGTCCAGCACCAGGGCGTGGACCAGCCCCCATTGCGCGTTTTCTTCCTCGAACATCCGCACTCCTTCAGTCAATCGGGGATTTTACTCAGGCATTTTCAGCGGGCTGGGCGAGATGATCACGCCGTTGTTATCCGCATAGATGTAGTGGCCGGGATGGAAGGTCACGCCAGCGAAAGTCACGGCCACGTTGAGGTCGCCGAGACCGCGCTTGTCGGTCTTCATCGGGTGGCTGGCCAGGGCCTGCACCCCCAGATCGGTTTGGGCGATGACGTCGACGTCACGAATGCAACCGTAGATCACCAGGCCTTCCCAGCCATTTTTGGCGGCTTTCTCGGCGATCATGTCGCCCAGTAACGCGCGACGCAGGGAACCGCCTCCATCGACCACCAGCACCTTGCCGTTGCCCTTGAGTTCGGCTTGCTCCTTGACCAGAGAGTTGTCTTCGAAGCACTTGATGGTCACGATTTCGCCGCCGAAGGAATCACGGCCGCCGAAATTGCTGAACATCGGTTCCAGCACCTGCACCAGCTCCGGGTAGGCGTCGCACAGGTCAGGCGT
>NZ_RCOB01000103.1:0-29743 GCF_004307665.1 Pseudomonas sp. Sample_16 | reverse complement strand
AATCCGCTGGGCTTCTTCTGATTCGGCGCGATACCGCGTAACGGCTATCGCGGGCAAGCCTTGCTCCTACAGACCGCGCAAATCTGTAGGAGCCGGCTTGCTGGCGATGGCATCCGCAAACACACCGCAAATCATCGCCCTGCCGCCCTGGCACAGGCTTTGCGTGCCCGCATTACACGCAACCGCAGCGCCCGAAAGTCCACAAGCTCAAAAAAAACCAGAGAGGACTTATGACTATTCCTTCCACACAGCTCAAACCCACACTCGGCACCCTGCATTTATGGGGCATTGCCGTCGGCCTGGTGATTTCCGGCGAGTACTTCGGCTGGAGTTATGGCTGGGGCACCGCAGGAACGCTGGGGTTTCTCGTCACCGCACTGATGGTGGCGACGATGTACACCTGCTTCATCTTCAGTTTTACCGAATTGACCACGGCGATTCCCCACGCAGGCGGGCCATTTGCCTACAGCCGCCGGGCCTTCGGCGAGAAAGGTGGATTGATCGCCGGTATCGCCACCCTGATTGAATTTGTCTTTGCGCCCCCGGCCATCGCCATGGCCATCGGTGCCTACCTCAACGTGCAGTACCCGGAACTGGACCCGAAGCTCGCGGCAGTCGGCGCCTACTTCATCTTCATGACCCTCAATATCCTCGGTGTCGGTATCGCGGCTGCCTTTGAATTAGTGGTCACCGTGCTGGCTGTCGCCGAACTGCTGGTGTTCATGGGCGTGGTTGCGCCAGGGTTCAGCTTCAGCAACTTCGTGCTCAACGGCTGGTCGGGTTCCAATGAGTTCACGATAGCGTCGATTCCCGGCATTTTCGCGGCCATTCCCTTCGCCATCTGGTTCTTTCTCGCCATTGAAGGCGCGGCCATGGCGGCCGAAGAAGCCAAGGACCCAAAACGCACGATTCCCCGCGCTTACGTCAGCGGCATTCTGACCCTGGTGTTCCTGGCCATCGGTGTGATGGTGATGGCCGGGGGTGTCGGCGACTGGCGTCAACTGTCGAACATCAACGACCCGCTGCCCCAGGCCATGAAAGCCGTGGTCGGCAACGATTCGACCTGGATGCACATGCTCGTGTGGATCGGCCTGTTCGGCCTGGTGGCTAGTTTCCATGGGATCATTCTTGGCTACTCGCGACAGTTCTTTGCCTTGGCCCGCGCCGGCTACCTGCCACGCGGCCTGGCCAAGCTTTCGCGGTTCCAGACCCCGCATCGGGCGATTCTCGCCGGTGGCGTGATCGGCATCGCCGCCATCTACAGCGATGGCCTGGTCAACCTGCAGGGCATGACCCTGACGGCGGCGATGATCACCATGTCGGTATTTGGCGCGATCGTGATGTACATCATCAGTATGCTGAGCCTGTTCAAGCTGCGTAAAACCGAGCCGAACCTGGAACGCACCTTCCGTGCACCGGGCTACCCGATCGTACCGGGCATCGCGCTGTTTCTGGCCGTGGTGTGCCTGGTGGCGATGGCGTGGTTCAACACCTTGATCGGGTGTGTGTTCCTCGGCTTCATGGCCGCCGGCTACCTGTATTTCCAGCTGACCGCACGGCAACGTTCAGAGGCACCGACGGACGCTATGCTCGAAGGTATCTGAATGCACCGACGCCGGGCGCACGCCCTATTTGTGAGCGCCCGATTCCTGTAGGAGCGAGACTTGCCCGAAGGGCATGATGCGGTGTGACTGAAACACTGTGTAATCGTTTTTCGCGGGCAAGCCTCGCTTCTACGGGTCATCAATTAACCAGGAGGACAGCATGGCCGTTTATGTCCATTGCGTCGGCGCCCAGACCTATCGCTTCGATAGCCTCAAGGAAGTGATGGCCAAGGCCAGCCCGGCGCGGTCCGGGGACTTCCTGGCCGGTGTCGCCGCGCTCAATGATGGCGAACGCGTCGCCGCGCAAATGGCGCTGGCTGACATCCCGCTCAGCCACTTCCTGCAGGAAGTGCTGGTTCCCTACGAGGACGATGAAGTCACCCGCCTGATCATCGACACCCACGACAAGCAGGCTTTCGCCGTCGTCAGCCACCTCACCGTCGGCGGCTTTCGCGACTGGTTGCTCAGTGATGCCGCCGACGAACAGGTCCTGCGCGCCCTCGCCCCCGGCCTGACCCCGGAAATGGCCGCGGCCGTGTCAAAGATCATGCGCGTGCAGGATCTGGTGCTGGTGGCGCAAAAAATCCGCGTGGTCACCCAGTTTCGCGGCACCCTGGGCTTGCGCGGGCGCCTGTCCACACGCCTGCAACCCAACCACCCGACCGACGAACCGGCCGGTATTGCCGCGAGCATTCTCGACGGTCTGCTGCACGGTAACGGCGATGCCATGATCGGCATCAACCCGGCCACCGACAGCATCGCCTCAATCTGCGCCATGCTGGAAATGCTCGACGCGATCATCCAGCGCTACGAGATTCCGACCCAGGCCTGCGTGCTGACCCATGTCACCACGTCTATCGAAGCGGTCAATCGTGGCGTGCCGCTGGACTTGGTGTTCCAGTCGATCGCCGGCACCGAAGCTGCGAATGCGAGCTTCGGTATCAATCTGAATGTACTCAAGGAAGGTTATGACGCCGGATTGAGCCTCAACCGCGGCACACTCGGGCAAAACCTGATGTATTTCGAAACCGGCCAGGGCAGCGCCCTGTCGGCCAACGCCCACCATGGCGTCGATCAACAAACCTGCGAAACCCGGGCCTACGCTGTCGCGCGACACTTCAAACCGTTTTTGGTGAACACCGTCGTAGGATTTATCGGTCCGGAATACCTCTATAACGGCAAACAGATTATTCGCGCCGGTCTCGAAGATCACTTCTGCGGCAAGCTGCTGGGCGTGCCGATGGGTTGCGACATCTGTTACACCAACCACGCCGAGGCCGACCAGGATGACATGGACACCCTGCTGACCTTGCTGGGCGTGGCCGGGATCAACTTCATCATGGGCATCCCCGGCTCCGACGACATCATGCTCAATTACCAGACCACGTCGTTCCACGATGCGCTCTATGCCCGGCAGACCCTGGGGCTCAAACCTGCGCCGGAGTTCGAACAGTGGCTGGCGAAAATGGGCATCTTCACCCAGGCGGACGGCCGGGTTCTGTTCGGCAACAGCCTGCCACCGGCCTTCCGCCAGGCCTTGGCGCAACTGGGATGAGTGTTGATATGGAAAAGCCGCCTTACGACCCGCACAACCCATGGCTGGAGCTGCGACGCCTGACACCAGCGCGCATTGCCCTTGGCCGTACGGGCACCAGCATGCCCACTCGCGCGCAGCTGGACTTTCAATATGCCCACGCTCAGGCCCGGGATGCGGTGCACTTGCCGTTTGACCACGGGGCATTGCGCTCACAACTGAGCGAGCGCGGGCATGCAAGTCTTTTGCTGCATAGCGCCGCCGTTGACCGCAACAGCTATTTGCAACGCCCCGATCTTGGGCGAAAACTGAGCGATGCGTCGGCCCAGGTTCTACGTGATCACGCTTCGGCCAATCCGGGCGGAGTCGACCTGGTGATCGTGGTCGCCGATGGTTTGTCAGCGTTGGCCGTTCATCGTCATACGCTGCCGTTTCTGGCGCGACTGGAGGAACAGGTTCGCGCCGAAAACTGGTCCGTCGCCCCGATCGTGCTGGTGGAACAGGGCCGCGTTGCTGTCGCCGATGAAGTCGGCGAATTGCTGGGGGCGAAAATGACCGTGATCCTGATCGGCGAGCGCCCAGGCCTGAGCTCGCCAGACAGTCTGGGGTTGTATTTCACCTATAACCCCAAAGTCGGCCTGACAGACGCCTATCGCAACTGCATCTCCAATGTGCGCCTGGAAGGCTTGAGCTACGGCATGGCGGCACACCGTTTGCTGTATTTGATGCGCGAGGCCTGTCGGCGGCAGTTATCCGGGGTCAATCTGAAGGACGAAGCGCAAGTCCAGACCCTGGACTCAGACGCCGGCGCAGACATGAAGGGAAATTTCCTACTAGGCCCGCCGGATGCCTGAAGCGCTTGCGCGTTGCACTTTCGTTCCAGTTTCAGGCAGGATCGACTCGCGGCTGCCAGGATTTCCCGTTGCCGTTCAAGCACGCAAGACAGCCACTTGAAGACGAGACCTACCATGCGGATTATTCAAGCGACCCTCGAACACCTGGACCTGCTGACCCCGTTGTTCGTCAAATATCGCGAGTTTTATGGCTCCCTGCCGTATCCGGACTCGTCCCGGGCGTTTCTCGAAAAACGCCTTCGTCGCAAAGAGTCGGTGATCTACCTGGCCCTTTCCGATGATGACAACAACAAACTGTTGGGCTTTTGTCAGTTGTACCCAAGCTTCTCTTCGCTTTCGCTTAAACGCGTGTGGATCCTCAACGACATCTACGTCGCCGAAGACGCACGTCGCCAACTGGTCGCCGACAATCTGATTCGTACCGCGAAAAAAATGGCCAAGGAAACCAATGCCGTGCGCATGCGGGTGTCTACCAGCAGCAACAACGCAGTGGCGCAGAAAACCTACGAATCCATCGGATTCAAGGAAGATACCGAGTTCAAGAACTACGTATTGCCGATCAGCGACGAGCTGTAAGGTCGCTGCAGCGGGGTCGATCTCTGCCATGCAGAGGATCGACCCCTGAGGCCGTCAATCCATCCGATGGAATTTTCCCGCCCCCTCAAACTCAAGGGTTCAGGGTGTGTTTGTGTGAGTTATTAATTGTCACCAGACTTGCGCACGTTCAACCGACATGCCCCGCTACAATCTCGACGCGCTTTTCACCACTCAACTCGTATAATGCCGATCTTTCCGGCTTGTAAGAAAAACTACGTCCGTTCGTAGGCTTTCGCGAAGTCATCCGCACAAGGCCCGCTGACTTGGACCGTTATCACAGGTGCTTTCCATGGATTTCAACCCGCTCGACCTAGTCCTGCATCTCGATGTCTACCTCGATTTGCTGGTAACCAATTACGGTCCATGGATCTACGCCATTCTGTTTCTGGTGATTTTTTGTGAAACCGGCCTGGTGGTCATGCCGTTCCTGCCGGGTGATTCGTTGCTGTTCATCGCCGGCGCAGTTGCCGCAGGTGGCGGCATGGACCCGGTGCTGCTGGGTGGCCTGCTGATGCTGGCGGCGATATTGGGCGATAGCACCAACTATGTGATCGGACGAACGGCGGGCGAACGCTTGTTCAGCAATCCGAACTCGAAGATCTTCCGCCGCGACTATCTGCAACAAACCCACGATTTCTATGAAAAGCACGGCGGTAAAACCGTGACCCTGGCGCGCTTCCTGCCCATCATCCGCACCTTTGCACCGTTCGTCGCGGGCGTTGCGCGGATGCCGTACCCGCGCTTCTTCGCCTTCAGCGTGCTGGGCACCATCCTTTGGGTCGGCGGTCTGGTCACCCTCGGTTACTTCTTCGGCAACGTACCGTTCATCAAGTCGAACCTGTCGTTGCTGGTGGTCGGCATCATCCTGCTATCGCTGGTTCCGATGATCATCGGCGTGGTGCGCAGTCGCTTCGGCAACGCAGCGTCCAAAGCTCACACGCGCTGATCCTCGATGTGGTCCCTGAGCGCCTGGCGTCGCCGGCGCATTCTGGCCAGGCACCCGATTGCCGACGATATGTGGCAACGGGTGCGCCATCACCTGAGCTTTCTCGACGGCATCACCGCGGCCCAGGACCAATGGCTGCGTGAAGCCTGCGTGCTGTTCCTCGAAGACAAACACCTGACTGCCCTGCCCGGCGTCGAATTGCATCAGGAGCAACGCCTGTTGCTCGCCGCCCAGGCGCAACTGCCGCTGATGAACCTGGGTGATCTGAACTGGTACCAGGGCTTTCACGAAATCATCCTCTACCCCGACGACTTCCTCAGCCCCCAGCGCCACCGCGACGCCAGTGGCATCGAACACGAATGGGACGGCGAGCACAGCGGTGAAGCCTGGCAGCAAGGGCCGATCATCCTCGCCTGGCCCGGTGTGATGGCCAGTGGTGGCTGGGAAGGCTACAACCTGGTCATCCACGAACTGGCGCACAAACTCGACATGCTCAACGGCGACGCCAATGGCCTGCCACCACTGCACGCCGACATGCGCGTCAGCGCCTGGGCCAAAGTCATGCAGGACGCCTACGATGACCTCGACCGGCAGCTGGAACACAACCCGGACGCCGAGACCGCCATCGACCCATACGCCGCCGAGAACCCTGCCGAGTTCTTCGCCGTCACCAGTGAATACTTCTTCAGCGCCCCGGATTTGCTGCACGAGGCTTATCCACAGGTGTATGAGCAGTTGCAGCTGTTCTACCGCCAGGATCCGCTCGGAAGATTGAAGCAACTTCAGGCGCATGATCCGGTCTATCAGCCACACGACTAAGGTCTACACGACTTCTGGTCCATGGCGTCGGCGTAGGAATATGCCTATAATCGCCGCCACTTTTTGGTCAATCCGGCCAAGTGTTTTTGGTCAACTAACGGGGGCAACGCCCAATGAGCTACAGCAAGATTCCGGCTGGCAAAGACCTGCCGAACGACATCTACGTCGCGATCGAGATTCCGGCCAACCACGCGCCGATCAAATACGAAATCGACAAAGACAGCGATTGCCTGTTCGTTGACCGTTTCATGGCCACCCCAATGTTCTACCCGGCCAACTACGGTTACATCCCGAACACTCTGGCCGACGACGGTGATCCCCTCGACGTGCTGGTCGTGACCCCTTATCCGGTTGCACCAGGTTCGGTGATCCGCGCCCGTCCGGTCGGCATCCTGAACATGACCGACGACGGCGGCGGCGATGCCAAAGTCATCGCCGTTCCACACGACAAGCTGTCGCAGCTGTACGTCGACGTGAAGGAATACACCGACCTGCCTGCCCTGCTGATCCAGCAGATCGAGCACTTCTTCGCGAACTACAAAGATCTCGAAAAAGGCAAATGGGTGAAGATCGAAGGCTGGGCCGGCGCAGACGCCGCCCGCGAAGCGATCACCAAGTCGGTAGCTGCCTACAAAGGCTAAGCCGCCGCGGTACGCTTCTGGCGACCCGCTTCAAGAAAAACCCCGGTGATCCGGGGTTTTTTGTGGGCGCTTGAAAAGCATCACTTAAACGCCCTGTTTAAGATGGCTCTGTTTTGGTTTTTTCTTGTTTAATTTTCGCCGTTTACGTCTTACATCAAGTCTTAAATTTCCCTCGATTTTGAACGGCTCGTTTATTCAAAGCCTTATTCCGCCTCCGTAGACTCGTGTTTATGAAAAAGAACACTAGCGGCCCACGCTTTCGAGCGCTCCTTCGACTTGCCAACATCACGACATCCGGTTTTGCCGAGTTTTTGAACACGGCACCACAAAATGTCCACAACTGGTACACCCGAGGTGTGCCCGCCCACTGCCTGGAAGAAGTCGCCACGCGACTTTCCGTGAACAGGGAATGGCTGAAAACCGGTGAAGGCCAGAAAGATGCCCGGCATCTGCGCGTGGCCGACGAGTCGGGCAACGTCTTCGACGCCCAGGCCATCCGCGGCGTCTATACCGTGGTCGAACCCACCGATGTCGACTTGCCGTTCTACAAGGAAGTCCCGACGACCACTGACCCCAACAAAACTCACGTCGTCGAGGACCGAGAAGAGTCCATACGCCTTCCCCGCAGCCACCTCGACTCCCTGGAAATCAACCACTGCGACGCCATCTGCGCCCGTATGGTCGGCAACAGCATGGCCGAGAAAATCGAAGAAGGTTCGACGATCGCCATCGACCGCGGCCTGACACAAATCGTCGACGGCCAGATTTACGCTGTCGAGCACGACGGCATGCTGCGCATCAAATACCTGCACCGAATCCCCGGCAACGCCCTGCGGATGCGCAGCCACAACAGCGGCGAGTACCCAGACGAAATCCTCAGGCGCGAACAGATCGAAGAACAGAACTTCAGGGTGTTGGGTTGGGTGTTCTGGTGGTCGACGCTGAACAAACGCAGGCCGGAGGTGCCGTTCCTGTAAAACATCAGCAATCGCGGATGTCGGTCGCATCGCGAGGCTCTGGTCGGCACCTTCTACTGGGAATTTCCATCAAACCTGCGTATGCTGCGCCCCACATTTGCGCATCGACCCGCCCCGCGGCTCAGATCGCACCGACAAGGCAGATGACTTTCTCGCCGAGTCCCGCAGCCGGACGCAAGATCCGGGTGTACGTTTTGAAGGCTGGCGCGGTTTACCAAAAATGATCCAAGCCAGTCCCCGAGAAGCCGGCCACAAGCCGGCTTTTTAATGCCTGCTGAAAAGCAGTCCTCTGATCTGAAAAATCAGAATGGGGTTGTCTCGCTGTGGATGCCATTGCTACTGTAACGACAAACGTCATTACAGGTGTCCGACCATGGCCTCCATCAATATCCGCATCGACGATGAACTCAAGCAGCGTTCATTTGCTGAGCTGGAAAAACTCGGCGTAACGCCTTCAGAGCTTCTTCGCCAAACCCTTCAATATGTCGCCGAACGCGGGAAATTGCCTTTCAAGGTGGCATTACTCAGTGAAGAGGATGAACCTCTCATCGCCGTGGTCACCGAACGTCTTGCCTCCCCTCAGCGAGTCAAGGTAAGTCTGGATGACCTGTAGACTAAGTCCGTCGACTGACTTGTCTCAGCAGCGCCGATACTGAAAAACAGACAGAGTCACCACCGCCCCCTCACGGATAACTAAACCCCTTAACCAACGTCAACTCCCCCACCGCCCTCATCGGCACCAGAAAAGTCTCCATCTTCTCGCTAGGCGTCCCCTCCTCCGTAATCACCGTCACCTGCGCCGTGGTCAGCGGTTGTACCGCGTCTTCCTGCCCTTCTTCATCACTGCGATAACCACCGCCGAAATAGTTCACATAGACCAGATACTGCCCTTTGATCGGTGCGGGCATGGCGAAGATTTCCGGGCCGTAGCCGGTGGTGACGTCGACGTCGAGGGCGGCGCCGTTGGCGACGGCACGGTCGCCGTACCAGATGTGGGCGCCGTCGGGGGTGATGAGGTGCAGGTCCAGGTCGGTGCCGTCGCTGTCCCAGGCCAGCAGGACGCGGAGTTTGGCCGGGGTGGCGCCGCCGCTGGCGTTGAGGAATTGCGTGCGCTGGCGTTGTTGGCCGTCGGGGCTGCGGACTTCGACGCTGTTGCTGCCGTTGGGAAAGGAGAACGGGCGATCGAAGCGACCGGCGGGGTCGATCTTCAGGGGCATGCTCACGCCATTCACGACCAGGCGACCGGGCTCAGCGGATTTGGGCGTTGCGCTGATCTGACCGCTGATGCGTGCGGTGTTGGCCTGCCCTGCCGGGGTGTTGACCGAAGAGGCCGGGTAATTGACGGTCTGGCGGAAACTCTCGCCTTCACCTTCTGGCGCACCGGTTCGCCAGCCACCGTTTGGCGTGTCGAGTTTGATGCCTTGCGCCATTGCCAACGGCAGTGCCGTCAGCGAACAAAGCAACAGCAAGACCTGTGGATAACGAAGTGTCATGGTCTATTCCAGCAAAAGGTGGCGGGCGAGCCCTTCGATGTAGGTTTCATCCTGGCCGTTGGGGTGAGCTTCAAAGGCCAGGTGCAGGTATTCGTGGGTCAGGTCGAGGCGATCCTGCAAGGACAGTGCGCCGCGCACGTAGATGCGCTGGCGTTCGCGGTCGACATAGGGTCGGCCGAATCCCAGGCGGCAGACTGCAAAGGTGCTGACTTCGCTGTAACCGGCCTCGCTTTCCAACCGCATACGCCAGCCACGCCGTTGTTTCTGCAGCCAGTCCTGCGCCGCGGGCAAGGTTTCGCAGGAGGCAACGGGGTTGTCCCAGCGACTGAGGCTGGCACGCGGATAGGCGTGCAGCAGGATGGCGTCGTAGCGCTGGCCGGCGTTGGCTTGTTCCACGGCTTGTTGCCAGGAGAGTTTGTCCGGGCCGGGTTGGTCGGAGTGGTAGGTGACGCCGGTGCCGGCAAGCACGAGGTCGTTGGTCCATGCGGCGATGTTGCGCGCCTCGGTGGTGGCCGGACGTGGGGCGACTCGTTGCCGTTGGCTGCTGTCGTCGATGCTCAGGCATTCACCGTTACGCGTGGCGTTTTGCAGCAGGTAGGTACGGATGGCGACCGCCAGGGCCTTGGCGGCCTCGACAGGTTCGGCAGCGGCTTCACGCTGTAGCACGCGGGCGACGTATTCCTCGCGATCCAGACGGGCGACGATCTTGTCCTTCAGCAAAAACAGTTCACCGTTGCTGTGGATATCGAGCTGGTTGCCGTTGCTGAATTCGACGCGAAAGTCGCCTTGCATCGGCCCGGAAGCAACAACACGATCTCCCGCCAGAACGCGCCCGATCGGATAGCGTGAAAACAGCTCCACCTCGACACATCGCCCAGGATCCACCGGCCAATCAACCGGCAACACCGAAGCCAAGGCTTGAGCGTAATTGCGCAGAACCCTCTGACTGGTCCCCCGTCCACCCGCCCAGATCGGCGTGCCCTTCGCCGTCCAACCGGCGAACCCGCCCTGACGCGACGAAGGATCATGTTCATCCAACCAACTCCAGGTTTTCACCCGCAAGCGGCCACCGAGTTCGCCCACGACGTTGCCGTCGGCGGCGTTCAACACCACGTCAAGCAACACCCGCCGCGCCTGATCCTGTGCGGGCAGCACGGCCAGCATTTGCAGCAACTCCACTACCGAAACACGTGTGGACGGTTGCATCGCAGGCAAATCAAGCAGCCACTGCGGCGCTTTGCGCGCTTGCCAATACTGGCGCCAATCCGCGGCGGAAATGCCCAATCGCGCAGGCTCGAAGTACAACCCGCAGGACTTCACCAACGCCTGATCGCGTTCGATCCTGCCACCCGCAGTACAGCAATAAACCTCTTCTTTGGACTGCCCGCGACATTCATACGCAGGTTCTCGGGCACCGGTATCGACCAGCCAGCCGTAGACAAACAACTTCCACAAACTACCCAAAGGCGCCTGCAATGAGTCGGGCAACGGCTCCCGAGCGATCACCCGGGTCCCGCTCAACGACAACAGTTCGCCTTCGAATCCCAGTCGCAGCGGGGCTTCCTGCGCTGTCGTCAGCGCAGGGAACAAACACAGCAGCCACCAGAGCAAACGTCGGGTCATGTCAGTTGACCGTGATCTGACCAAGCGCCGGTTTCTGTTCCTGGGCCTGATGCTGCGGTGAATAGACTTGAGTGAAACGCACCGGCGGTAGATGGAATTGGCCTTTTTGCGAGAAGCGCACCAGATGGCGCAGCCGCAGCTCGCCACTCAAGGCATCCACTGGAATCGCGTAAGCCATCTGACCCGGCTCGAAGCGCGCCTTCTCCAGCGCCGTCGGTTCGGTGCCGGCCTTACCCATCAACTTGATGCCCCACGTGGTGCGCTCGACATCCGCGCCCGGCGGCAGCGGCACTTCGATCATCCCGTATCGCAGCGGCCTGGCGGCTTTGCTGGTGATGATGATTTCGTCCAGATACAGGCTGTCGCTGGACAGCGGCTTGCTGCCCACCGCTTCGAGCTTGAAAGTGAATGCAGCGTCACCCGGCACCAATCGCGACAGGCGACGAGTGATGGACACGGCCATCGGCTCGACGGCCGGTTGCCGGGTCTGGAAGCTCAATGCCGCACGCAGCGGACGCTCCTGAACACCGGACAGCGACAACACACTCGGCACCGGCGTCGCGCCCTGCCACGTCCAGTACATTTCACCCGTGACACTGTGTTGCTTCTTCCAGCCCTCTCCCGGCGCCAGTGCGATGGTCGGCGAAGCCTGCTCGATACTGCGTTGCAGCCAGCTCAGCGCCAGTGCCCGTTCAAGGGTCGATTGCTGCGGCAACAGCCGTTGCAGCAGCGCCTGCGCACGGAGCTGATCGAACGGCTGCAGCGACAGATTCAGCGCTTCGGCAAACGGCTGCGAGCTCACAGCCAAACGCTGTTGCGCATCAGCCAAATGCCGATTGAAGGCCTCCGGCAGCGCGACCTTCGATTGCCTGGCCAGCGACGCGGTCAACACCCGCGCCGCCGCCAGCCCCAAGGCCGAATCCGGATCGCTCATGACCAGGCTGTCTTCACCGCCCTCCATCAAGTTCGCGGCAACGCCCTCGCCCGCTTTCGCCAGATCGTCCATCAACCCGCTGAGCAAGGTGTTGATCGGCAACTGCATCTGTTTGGCGAACGCCACAATCAACGCCCGCTGCAACAGCGGCGTGTTGTTCGCCTGCTTGGCATACACCTCCAGCACCCGCTGCCAATGCTCCGGTGGCAGGCTCAATTGCAGCACCTGGCTGGCGTGCCAGTCGGCGAAATAGGCGTAGGCAGTCAGGAACGCATCCGGCTCACCGTCCATGCCCCACCAGGTGAAACTCGCCGAAGGCCCGGCCATTTGCACCAGGCGCAAATGGCTGTTCTGCATGATCAGGCGCAAGCGATCGCGGATCTGCGGATTCGACGACAGCGTCGGATACGCGATGCTCAGCGGCAGCAAGCGACTGGCGGTCTGCTCGACGCCGCCGTAGGGATAACTCAGCAGATCATCGAGCGCCGAGCGGAACAGCGCTTGCGGACTGTCGTCCAGACGCAGGCGAATGTCCGTTGCATCTGCCGGCAACGCCAGCGGTGTATCACCACTGGCGACATCCAGGCTTTGGCTTTGTGTCACTTGCCAACCTTCGCCGGTCGCGCTCAAGTGCACAGCCAAGGCATCGACGGTTTTGCCGTCCTGCACCAGTTCTGCGGTCCACTCGCCCGTGCCCAAGGCAAACGTCGGTAACGGGATGTAGTTGATGCCGCTGTTGAGCGTGACGGCGATGCGCTGCTCGGCGCCCGCGTAATGTGTCACCAGCTCAGCCTTGACCGGATCTTGCGACTGACTGAAAGCAAACACACCGAGATCGGGTTTGTCCCCAGTGCGGAATTTGCCGGGTCCGCTCCACTTCAGGTACAGCGGTTTTTCCGAGCGCACGAATTGCTTCTTCTGCCCCACCGCACCGTCGTCGGCGATGGCCCGGGCGGTGATGCGCCAGCGGGTCAACGAGTCCGGCATCTTGAAGGTGAAGCGGGTTTTGCCGTTGGCATCAGTGAGCAGTTCCGGTTGCCACGCGGCGGTGTCGACGTCTTCGCGCCGCGGCCGTTCCAGCACTTTCACCCCGCGTTCACTGCGATTGGCTTTGCCCGGCGCACCGGGGCTGCCCGGCAGCGCGACGTCATAGCTGATGAACGACAGGCTGGCACTGGTGCGCACATTGTTGCGGCGTGGGTGATAGAAGAACTGGTCGATGCTCGGTGCCACTTCCGGTTGCAGGGCATAGACCATTTCGTCGACCACACTGACCGTCAGATGCGCGGGGATTGGCTTGCCGGCGAACTGCGTCGTCAGGTCCACCGATACCGTTTCACCCGGCTGGTAGGTGTCTTTGTCGGTGGTGATCGCCACGTCGATCTGCGGCGTAATCACTTTGATGCCGGCGTTCTGGAAGCTGTACTGCCCGCCCTTGGTGTACAGCACCGAGAACGTCAGGTTCGGGGCGAAACCGTCCTTCACCGGGATGCGCGCGCGGTACTGGGTGTCGCTGAGTTTCTCCATCTTCAGCCAGTCGCCGCCCTTGGACAGCAGCGCGGTGGCTTCGACCTTGTCGCGCTCCAGCGACAGCAGCGCATCGTTGATCGGCTCGGGGAAAGTGATCAACGCCAGTGCTTCATCGCCGGCCTTGTACTCGGGTTTATCGAGGACGATTTCGACGGTTCCCGGCACGGCTTTGACCCCGTCGCCGGTGACTGAATGACCGGTGGCGCCGAGGGTTCGGCCGTGGTCGTCCCTGAGCGTCAGGTTGTAGGTGCCGGGACGATCGAAGGCCAGGGTGAAACCTATGTCGGTGGCCGCGAGCTTACCTTCGCCGCTGCTCTGGTCTTCCAGACGAACCCAGCCATAGCTGCTCGGGGTGACCGCTGACTTCTGCTCGCTTTCGATGACGAAGCTGAACGCAACCTTGTCGCCCACCGCACTGAAGCGCTGCGGTGCGCTCAAGCGGAAATTCGCGGCGCCTCGGTCGATGAGGATTTCCTTGGTGGTCTTGACCCGATACGCCGCGCCATCACTGGCGAACACGGTGAGCATGTAGCGGCTCGGTTTGTCGGCGGCCGGCAGGTCCAGGGTCGCGTTGCCCTGGGCGTCAGTGGTCAATTCGGTGCTGGTCAGTTCCACCGGGAATTGCCCGAGGTATTGCAGTTCGTTGTCGACCATCGACAGTTGCTGGGCACGCAGGCTCAGGGTCAACTTGGCATTGGCCACCGGTTTGCCGTCCGGGTAGAGCAACACCAGACTGCCCTTGACCGGCTCGCCGGTGCGGTAATCCTGCTTGGCCAGATTGAGGGAAATCTCGAAGTGCGGCTTGATGTATTCAGCCACGCGGAAGGCACTGCTGTAAGCCTGATCCTTGTAGCTGAAGCGCAACTCGTATCCACCGGCCACGGCGTTGTCCGGCAGCTGGAAACGGCCCTGGGTGCCGGCCTTCGAATCGAGTTTCAAGTCCAGGGTTTGCAGGGCCGTACCGGTCGCATCCAGTACCGTCACGTTGACATCGGCAGCGCTTGGCTGCACCGAATCCCGGGCGTTCTTGAATTCACGGCCAACGATTTTCAGCGACACCCAATCCCCCGGCCGATACAGCGGCCGGTCAGTGAAGGCATAGAGTTTGGTGTCGTAGATTTCGCTGTCGTAATAGAAGTTTTCCGAGACAAAAACCCCGCCCTCTTCGTCCTCGCCAATCACGAACGAACGCTCGGGGCTGACGTGTTTCAAACGCAGCAAACCATCGACATCGGTAGCACCGCTGCTCATCACGCCCAAACCGTCAGTCCACAGCACATTGACCTTGGGCACCGAACTGCCTTGGTGTTTGCGCGCGGCCCACACCAGTAATTCATCACCGGCAATCTTGCTCACCGCCACGGTGTTGGAGACGAACACCATGGTGGTCGCGCGGTACTTGCCGATCAGCGCTTCCACCAGGTACAGACCCGGCTTCAAGTTGCCCAACGGGATGTAGACGTTGCCCGGTGCGACGCTGACGAACTCACTGGAAGAGCCGGCCAGATTCACCCCTTCCGGTGGCTGGATCGGCTTGGCCTGCCACAGCGGATAACGGAACTGGCTGACCACCGGCAGGCCCGGAATCAAGGCAAATTGCGGTTGCGCGTCGTAGGGTGTCGGCGCGGCCATGGCAGCGCCCATTTTCAGTTCCGGCACTTCCTCGGTGACTTGTTTGCGCGACTCGTAGGAGAACGCCCGCTGCATCACCCGCCGCGACTTGCGGTACCAGTTATCCCACAGATAGGCGAGCGTGTTGGACAGCCCTTCGCCCTTGAACTGGCCGTCGCTGACCACGCGGTGCAGGTTCTTCTGGCGCTTGAGAAAGTCCAGCGGCTTGTCGATGCGATACACGCGAATGTCGGCACCGCCATAGGGCTCCATGCGGAAGCGGCGGTAGTCGCGGCCCGGCGCTTCGAGGCGCACCATCGCCTGTTCATCACTGGCAAAACTGCTGTCGGCCAACAGGAAAAAGCTTTCACCGGATACCGGCGTGTAGCCGCTGGGCTCGACGGTGTCTTGGGCGTTGACTGCCGAGAACGGCAACACCATGACCAACAACAGAGACAGAAAACGCAGCATGCGGGCACCGGTCATTGGGAGAGAAAATTCAGTCGATAGACGCCGATGAAGTTGGGGTTGGCTGCATCGGGTATCCATCGGGTGTCCTTCCATGTCATGAGTTGTTGCAGGCTTGCCGAACGCATGCCGTTATCGGTGGGAGTGGTGGTGCCGGTGTGATAGGCGATGAAGCGCCCCATCCAGATCATCAGGTGCTGGTCGTCGCCCTGATCGAAGAACATCAGGTCGCCGGGGCGCGCCTGGGACACATCGCGGCCGACCAGATGACTGTTGAACTGGATCAACTTGATCGCGTTGACGTACGGCCCGACCTTGCCGCCGCCCTGTTGCCATTGCTGGGCGAGGCTGCGCTGGGCGTCGCTCAGCTGCAGCTCCGGCGGCAGGTAGCGATTGGACAGACCATTGCTGCGCAGCCATTTGTCGTCGTGGACTTTCAGCGCTTCGTTGGCGGCAAAGCGCACCAACCCGGCGCAGTCCTGTTGGTACCAGCGCGGGCTCGGGCCTTGGCTCAGTTGTTCCTGGGCGATGCGCACGAACCATGCACGGAACACCTGGGATTGCTGCGCATCCAGCGCCGGTGCATCGAGCGCCCGGGCACTCGCGCTCAACAGCAAGGCAAGCAAGCCGAGACTGCGGATCCACCCATTCACAGCGCTTTCCACTCCAGCGGCAACCATTGCCAGTGACCGTCCGGCTCGCTGCCTTCGGGCAAGGTCAGGGCATATTTGCCGTAGCCGCCGAGCGTGCGCAGTTTGGGGATCAGGTAGGTTTGCGCGGCGTTGTAGAACACCGGTTCCATGTCCTGCGGCAGGCTGTCGAGGGTTTCCTGCTGGATCAGCTGCGCCATGGAGTCAGGGCCGAAGTAGATCGGCATCAGCCGGTCTTTGGGCAACACGTCGGCCATCGGTGGGAAGCGCTTGTCGAGGGTGCCGAGAGCCTTGTCCACCAATTTGTCGTCGAGGGAAAACAGCAGCGTTGAACCATGTCGCGCAAGGCTTACACGCATGAACGCCTTACCGCTGATGGCGTCCGGATGTTCTGCATCCTTGGCCGCGTAGGGACCGAAACTGGAGCTGACCTGACGCTGCCATTGATGGCTCTGGCCTTGCTGTTTCTCCACCACCGGGAACACATGCTCATCGACCTTGCTTTCATGGGCGCCGACCATCGAACCGAACAACTTGCCCAGATCGCCATCCATGCTGGCGCTGTCTTGATCCTTGAGCCCGGCCACCAGCAGCGGTGTGTACAGTCGCGAATCGGCATACCAGCAAAGCCCTGCCGCACCGGCCATGTGTTCGGTCAGTGCTTGAGCCGCGCGCTCTTCGGCACCGAGTTTTACCAGCAACGGTTTTTGTTGTTCGGCCGCCAGCGGCAGGGCGACGCACGCGCTCGCGCCCATCGGCATGGCTTGCCAGACCGGTTTGAAATCGAAGTCTGGCTGATTCTCCAGCTCATCCATGGCGAGGAAGCTGTGCCAGCCTTTATCGTCCATGTCGAAACGCAGACCGGCGAAATTCGGGATGAAGCGCTGATAACCCATGGCCAACACGCTGGCGTTGACCGACAGCCGTTGCTTTACCTCGGGCGCACGGGGTGGCAGACCGAAAGCTTCGGGAAACAGTTTTTCGCCATTGAGCAAAGCGGCGATGGACTGGGTCGAAACGCTGCCGGCTTCCTGTGCCATGCCACTTTGCGGGTCATAAAGCTTGGTCGGATTCGACAGCACCACGAGTTTGTCGCCATGGGAAGCGAACACCAGCGCCTTGCTGGCGTTGTAGGTGAGCTGATACAGCTCGACGTTATCGGCGCCGACTTTCACCTCTGCGATTTTGCTCAGTTGCGAATCATCCAGCGCCACTTTCGCCAGCGGTTCCAGCACCTTGGCCAGGCCGCCGCGATCCATCACCAGCAGGAAATCCCTCAGACGCCCATCCGCCCCGCGCCACAGCGCGACATCTGCCGGCTGGTCGAACAGTTGCTCGATCAAGGAGTCCTGCAGTTTCAAATCGTGTTCATAAATGATCCGCCGCAGGCTGCCGATCAGGCCAAGACGATCGGCGTGGGTTTGGTAATAGAAGACGAAGTCTTCAGTCAGGGTTTCCTTGAGGAACGGCACGGCCAGCAAATCCTTGGGCAATTGGCTCAAGGAGTGGGTTTCGAGCAAGCCATCGGGGCGGCTCATGCCAAGTTTTTCCGCCGCCAGTTGCGGTGCCGGGGCTGTGCTTTTTTTCATCAGCCAGCCCATGCCGGCAGCCACAGCGGCGACCAGGCACAGCCCGAGCACAATGACCGGCCAACGGCGAGACGGTTTGGTGCGCGGCGTATCGGCAGCCGGAGAAACAGTGTTATCGCTCATTTCACAAAACCCGATGTCATCCGTGGTGCGGGATGTTTAATAGTTGAAAGTCTTGACCAGCAGCAGGTCACCGATGGCCCGCAGGGGCACGATGAAGGTCTCGCGTTTTTCGTCGACGGTGTTTTCGTTGAGCACCAGGTTGATCTGCGAAGTGATCACCTCGTTCTGGTTGCCGGCCTCATCGAAGTTATAGCCGCCGCTGCCGAAGTTGCCCCAGTAGTTGACGTAAACCAGATAGGTGCCATGCAGCGGTGCGGTCATGGTGAACATTTCCGGGCCGGGACCGTCGACACCATCGGGGTCGAGGCCGCCGCCGTTGGTCAGCGCCGAGTGCGCCCAGAACGCATGCTGGCCGTCAGGCGTGATGATGTGCAGATCGAGTTCGGCCTTCGGATCATCCCAACCCAGCACCACACGAATCCGTGCGGGCGTGCGCAGGTTATTGGCTTCATAGAATTGAACGCGCTTGAGCGACTGGCCCTCGGCACTGCGCACTTCGACGCTGTTGGAGCCGGCACCGAACGCATACGGCCGGGCAAAACGGCCCTGGTCGTCGGTGTACAGGTTCAAGGGATTGCCGTTGACCGCCAGCGTGTGCGGCCCGCGTTGCGCACCGATCGCCTTGAGCTGGCCCTGGATCATCGTGCGATTACGCTGCACACCCCGGTCGATGGGCGGTGTGGGATAGGCGACCTGCGGGTTTTCACTACGGTCGAGCAAACCGTTGAAACGCCAGCCACCCACCGGCTCCGACATCTCGGCACTCGGCGCGGCCAGCGCCGAAGCGCAAGCCAACCCGATCAGCAGCGAAAGAAATGAACGCATGTGATGCCTCCTGCCATGCATGACGAAACCTTGCGCCAGATCCTCGGCGCGTTACAGATAGGGGTACTGCGTTTCGTCTGAAAGACCCGTGAATAACCGGTCGTCGATGGCGCGAAGGTTAATCGCTCGGTCGCTTTCTAACAATCGGATACATCTGAAATTGCAGCAGCATCATGCGGGTGGGTGGACGGTGAGCCGAATAAAGATCATATTCGGCTCACTATATGAGCCGAATAGCATTTCTAATCGGCTCACTCTTTATGGAAGTTGAATGCATGGTTCCCCACTGGATCTGGCAACAGCCCGATTGGCCAAGTTTCACCTGGCATGCCGAGCGTTTGGCATCGCTGCTGCGCGAGTGTGTTCAGGCGCAAGGTCGATTGACTGGAATGATCAGCTCCGTGGGCAACTCGCTCAGTGCACAGAGTGAGCTCGATGCATTGCTGCAAAACATCGTTACCTCTTCAGCGATTGAAGGTGAGCAGTTGAATGTCGGCTCGGTACGATCTTCTCTGGCGCGGCGTCTCGGTCTACAGATGCACGAGGGCGACCCCATCAGCCAACGCAGCGAAGGTCTGGCGCAGTTGATGCTCGATGCCACGCAGCATTTTGCCGAACCGCTGACCCTTGAACGGCTGCTTGATTGGCATGAGTGGCTGTTCCCCGATCAGGACAGCTCATTCACCGTTCAAAGTATCCGCGTCGGCGCATTGCGCGGCGATGACCCGATGCAAGTGGTGTCCGGGCGTCTCGACAAACCCATCGTCCACTTCGAAGCGCCGCCCCGCAGGGGCCTGGAACGGCAACTCGAGACTTTCCTCGAGTGGTTTGAAAGCAGCCGCCATGAGGTCGGGCTCGATCCACTGTTGCGCGCCGGTATCGCGCACTTCTGGTTTGTCACGCTGCACCCTTTCGACGACGGCAATGGTCGCCTGACGCGAACCCTCACCGACCTTGCCCTGGCGCAAGGCGAGGCTCAGGCCATTCGTTTCTACGCCATGTCGGCGAGCATTCTCGAGGACCGCTCCGGCTATTACCGCGTATTGGAAACCAGCCAGAAGGCCACGTTGGACATCACCCATTGGCTCGAGTGGTTTCTGCAAACCTTGCTGCGCAGCTTGCAGCAGGCGATGGTGCGAATCGAGTCGGTGCTGGGCAAGGCGCGTTTCTGGCAGGCGCATCGGGAATCAGAACTCTCCAGCGAGCAGACCAATGTACTGAATCGTTTACTCGATGGCGGCGAACGTGGTTTCGAGGGCGGAATCAGCGCGGCTCAGTATCAAGCCGTAGCAAAGGTTTCCAAAGCCACCGCAACCCGTCATTTGGCTGAACTGCTGGAAAAGGGTTGCCTGGAACGACTGCCCGGCGGCGGTCGCAGTACTCGCTACCAAATTCACTATCCTGATCACTCCCCCCTCTAAGCGCTGCCGCAGGCTGCGTCTACAGGGGTTTGTATCATCTGTGAATTTGCCCATACCCCCCCTATCTGCTAGTGTCGCGCCGGTTTAACGTCAACCGGAAATCGCCGCCATGGCCCGCAAAAAAGCTGCACTGGATTTCGAACAATCCCTCGCCGACCTGCAAACGCTGGTGGAACGTCTGGAGAATGGCGAATTGTCGCTGGAAGATTCGTTGACCGCTTTCGAGCAAGGCATCGGTCTGACCCGCGATTGCCAGGCGGCGCTGGCGCAGGCGGAGCAGAAGGTTCAGGTGCTGCTCGAGCGTGATGGCGAGCTGGCCGAGGAACCCTTCGACGCGGACCAGCCAGAATGATTGCAGCGTATTCGGCGACCAGCCAGGCCCGGGTCAATGCGGCTCTCGAAACCCTGTTCATCGCCCCGAGCTCTGAGCTCGCGCGGCTCTACGAAGCAATGCGCTACAGCGTGATGAACGGCGGCAAGCGCGTGCGTCCATTGTTGGCCTATGCAGCCTGCGAAGCGCTTGGCGGAAAGGCCGAGCAAGCCAACGGCGCGGCCTGCGCAGTGGAATTGATCCACGCCTATTCGCTGGTGCATGACGATTTGCCGGCCATGGACGATGATGACCTGCGTCGCGGCCAGCCCACCACCCACAAGAAATTCGATGAAGCCTGCGCGATTCTCGCCGGTGACGGTTTGCAGAGCCTGGCGTTCAGCGCCCTGCTCGACCCGCGCCTGAGCCATGCAGAAGCCGACATCCGCCTGCAAATGGTCACCGCACTGGCCCAGGCTGCAGGCCCGGCCGGCATGGTCGGCGGTCAAGCCATCGACCTGGGCTCGGTCGGCCTGAAGCTCGATCAAAAAGCCCTCGAATACATGCATCGGCACAAGACCGGTGCCTTGATCGAAGTCAGCGTCAAACTCGGCGCCCTGGCCAGTGGCCGTGCCGAGAAGGACGAACTGAAATCCCTGCAGACTTATGCAAGGGCTATCGGCCTGGCGTTTCAGGTTCAGGACGACATTCTCGACGTCGAAAGCGATACCGAAACCCTCGGCAAACGCCAGGGGGCGGACATTGCCCGCGACAAGCCGACCTACCCGGCCCTGCTCGGCCTCGACGCGGCCAAGGCCTACGCCCTGGAACTGCGCGATCAGGCCCTGCATGCGCTGCGACCGTTTGACGCGGCGGCCGAGCCATTGCGTGACCTGGCCCGGTATATCGTCGAGCGCCGCAGCTGACGGCGTTTGCGCCAAAAAATACCAACGCGTGGGCAGGGGCCGATGCATCAGGTAAACTGCCGCATCTTTTATACCTATAACGATTCGCCTGATGCCCACGACGTTTCATGAGATTCCCCGCAAGCGCCCGACCACGCCCCTGCTCGACCGCGCGAACACGCCGGACGGCCTGCGCCGGTTAGGCGAAGCCGAGCTGGAAACCCTGGCCGATGAGTTGCGCCTGGAATTGCTCTACACGGTCGGCCAGACCGGTGGGCATTTTGGTGCCGGCCTGGGCGTGATCGAGCTGACCATCGCGTTGCATTACGTTTTCGACACCCCGGACGACCGGTTGGTGTGGGACGTGGGTCATCAGGCTTATCCGCACAAGATCCTCACCGGTCGCCGCGAGCGCATGGGCACCCTGCGCCAGAAGGACGGCGTTGCCGCTTTCCCGCGCCGCTCCGAGAGCGAGTACGACACCTTTGGCGTCGGCCACTCCAGCACCTCGATCAGTGCCGCGCTGGGCATGGCGATTGCCGCCCGCCTGCAAAACAGTGATCGCAAGGCCATCGCTGTGATCGGTGACGGCGCACTGACGGCCGGCATGGCGTTCGAAGCGCTGAACCATGCGCCGGAAGTGGACGCCAATATGCTGGTGATCCTCAACGACAACGACATGTCGATCTCGCGCAATGTCGGGGGTTTGTCGAACTACCTGGCGAAGATTCTTTCCAGCCGCACTTACGCGAGCATGCGCGAAGGCAGCAAAAAAGTGCTGTCGCGGCTGCCCGGCGCCTGGGAAATCGCCCGTCGTACCGAAGAGTACGCCAAAGGCATGCTGGTCCCCGGCACGCTGTTCGAAGAGCTGGGCTGGAACTACATCGGTCCGATCGATGGCCACGACTTGCCGACCCTGATCGCCACCCTGCGCAACATGCGCGATCTCAAAGGCCCGCAATTCCTGCACGTCGTCACCAAAAAAGGCAAAGGCTTCGCCCCGGCGGAAGTCGACCCGATCGGTTACCACGCCATCACCAAGCTTGAGCCGCTGGACGCGCCGGCCGCTGCGCCGAAAAAAGCCAGCGGGCCGAAGTATTCCGGTGTGTTCGGCGAATGGCTGTGCGACATGGCCGCTGCTGACCCTCGCCTGGTCGGCATCACGCCGGCGATGAAGGAAGGCTCCGACCTGGTGGCCTTCAGCGAGCGTTTTCCGCTGCGCTACTTCGACGTGGCGATTGCCGAGCAACACGCGGTGACCCTCGCAGCCGGCATGGCCTGTGAAGGCGCCAAACCGGTAGTGGCGATCTATTCGACCTTCCTGCAACGCGGTTACGACCAGTTGATACATGACGTGGCGGTGCAGAACCTCGACGTGCTATTCGCCATCGATCGCGCCGGGCTGGTTGGCGAAGACGGCCCGACCCACGCTGGCAGCTTCGATCTGTCTTTCCTGCGCTGCATCCCCGGCATGCTGGTGATGACCCCGAGCGATGAGAACGAACTGCGCAAAATGCTCACCACCGGTCACCTTTACGAAGGCCCGGCGGCGGTGCGTTACCCGCGCGGCAATGGCCCGAATGCGACTATCGAAAAAGACCTCGAGCCCATCGAGATCGGCAAAGGCGTAGTTCGCCGCCAGGGCAGCAAAGTCGCCCTGCTGGTGTTCGGCGTGCAACTGGCCGAGGCGCTGAAAGTCGCAGAGAAGCTGGATGCGACCGTGGTCGACATGCGTTTCGTCAAACCGCTGGACGAAGAACTCGTTCGCCAGATCGCCGCGAGCCATGAGCTGTTGGTGACCATCGAAGAGAACGCGATCATGGGCGGCGCCGGTGGCGCAGTCAGCGAGTTCCTCGCCCGCGAGAACATCCTCAAGTCGATGCTGCACCTGGGCTTGCCAGACATCTACGTCGAACACGCCAAGCCTGCGCAAATGCTGGCTGAGTGCGGGCTGGATGAGGCCGGAATCGAAGCTTCGATTCGCACGCGCCTGCAACTGCTGAACACCTCAATATAAGACTTACGCAAAACCCTGTAGGAGCGAGCCTGCTCGCGATAGCGGACTGACAGTCAACCGATTCTCTGACTGACATACCGTCATCGCGAGCAGGCTCGCTCCTACATTGGTTTTTTGCGTTCTTAAGATTTGTTTTGCTCCAACGTATTAACGGACTGCCATGAAACTCTCCCCTCTCGCCCTGTCGCTGACCCTCCTGCCGGCCGGCCCACTGCTGGCCGACACCTTCGAACGCGATCAAGCCCTGAAGCTGCCCGACGTGCTGATCAGCGCCAACCGTCAGGTCGAAGCGCGCAACGACAGCAGCGCCGCCAACACCGTGTTCACTCGCGAAGACATCGACCGCCTGCAACCAGACAGCGTCACCGAACTGCTGCGCCGGGTGCCGGGGGTGCAGGTAGCGCAAACCGGTGGTCGCGGCAGTCTGCCGGGGATTTACATTCGCGGCACACAGTCGGCGCAAAGCCTGGTGCTGGTGGACGGTCAACGCATCGGCAATTCATCGTCGGGCGACAGCAATCTGCAACACATCAACATTGAACAGGTCGAGCGCGTAGAAGTGTTGCGCGGCTCCCGTTCGGCGATTTATGGCAGCGATGCGATTGGCGGGGTGATCCAGATTTTCACCCGGCGTGGCAGCGAACCGGGAATGCGTCCACAAATGCATGTCGGTTTCGGCAGCAACCAGACCGGGGAACGCAGCCTCGGCTTGTCTGGCGGCGATGAGCAGACACGCTTCAATCTGGGTGCCAGCCTCAATGAAACCGCGGGAATAAATCGCACTCACGAGTCGTATCCCAGCGATGGCGATCACGATGCATACCGCAATAAATCGTTCAGCCTGAGCCTCAGCCATGCCCTGACCGATGACATTGAAATCGGCGCCAATGTGCTGGATAACCGTGGCAAAACTGAATACGACAACCCGTTCGGTCGCTTCGACCTGAATACCTTCGAGTCAGTCCAGGAGCAGCCCTACAACGAGTTCGACGTGAGCAGCGTCAGCAGCTACGTCGACGCGCGGGTCAACGATCTGTGGAAAACCCGCATCGAATTCGGTCACAGCGAAAACCGCGAGAAAACCTTCGACAAACTCAGTGATGAACGCAGCGTGTTTAACACCTACCGCGACTCGGTGAACTGGCAGAACGACCTGACACTCAACGAGCGCAACAGCCTGATTCTTGGCGGTGACTGGTATGAAGACCGGCTCAACAGCAGCACCGCATTCGAGGAAGACAGTCGCTGGAACCGCGCAGCATTTATCCAGCATCGCTTTCAGGCCGAGCACTTCTCCACCGAGCTGGGTTTGCGCCGTGACCAGAACCAGCAATTCGGCGGCCAGAACAGCTGGAGCGGCACCCTGACCCTGCCGCTGAACCCTGACAACGATGTGCTGCTGACCTACAGCGAAGGTTTCCGCGCACCAACCTTCAATGACTTGTATTACCCGGACTTCAGCAACCCCGACCTGAAACCGGAAACCTCGAAAAGCTACGAGTTGCAATGGCGCAGTCAGTTGACCGAGACCAGTCGACTGGAAGCATCGCTGTACCGTACTGACCTTGAAGACGCGATCATCTTCGGCAGCAACTCACGCCCGGAAAACGTTGCGTCGGCACGGATCAACGGCTTTGAAGCGGCGTTGAAGCAAGAACTGTTCGGTTGGCAGAGCAATCTCGGCGTGGCGATCATCGACCCACGGGACCGCGAAACCGGCCACACCCTGGCCCGCCGCGCACGCCGCACTGTGAGCCTGGACCTCGACCGGCAGTTTGATCGATTGGGCCTCGGTGCCAGTTGGCAGGCGGTCAGCAACAGCTATGACGACTTGAACAATCAGCAGCCATTGGGCGGTTATGCGTTGCTGGGCTTACGCAGTAGCTGGGCGCTCAATCGCCAGATCAATCTCGAGCTGAAGGTCGATAACCTGCTGGACAAGGGTTACAGCCGAGTGCTGTACAGCCATGAAGGCAATCAGTATGGGTATCGCGAGGAAGGACGGGCGTGGATGTTCGGGGTGACCTGGACCCCGGAACTCTGACCCACGATCATTCCCACGCTCCGCGTGGGAATGCATCCCGTGACGCTCTGCGTCACATCAAGAGCGGACGCGGAGCGTCCATGGCGGCGTTCCCACGCAGAGCGTGGGAACGATCATTCAAAGCTTTTTAGCGATCCGGCGCAATCAACTGGCACAACTTGGCGGTTGCCTCGATCATCTGCCCACTGGGCCGTTCCAGGCCTTTGTCCGTGACCAATCGCAACTGACCTTGCGCCACGGCCGTGACCTGCGGCCACGCCTTCCACGCATCAAGCTGCGCCTGATCACTCGCCAGAATCAGCTCGGGATTACGCTGCAACACTGCCTCCACACTGACTTGCGGCGCCGGCAACGTCAGGTCGGAAAATACGTTACGGGCGCCGCAAACCTCCAGCGCATCGCTGATGATCTGCCCGCCACCGACGGTGTAAAGCGGCCGATCCCAAACTTGATAGAACACCCGCAATGGTTGATCCCGTCGATAGCGTTGGCGCAATTGCGTCAGCCGCTGGCGTAGATCGGCAGTCAGTGCAGTCCCGCGTTCGCGGCGGCCGAGTTGCGAGGCGATCGCCTCGATCTGCTGGGTCAGTTGATCGAGTGTGTGTGGCTCGGCGACGAAAGTCGGGATGTTCAGGCGCTGGAGCTGATCACGCTGGGCCGGGCTGACGCTGCCGGGCCAAAGCAACAGCAAGTCGGGCTGCAGGCTGAGCAAGCGCTCGATGTCCAACTGACCGTAGCGGCCAACGGAAGGCAGATGCTTGAGTTCGGCGGGACGCTCACCGGCATCCAGCACACCCACCAACAGGTCGGCCGAACCCAGTTCAACAACGATTTCGGAAAGAGAAGGCGCGAGGCTGACGACTCGCTCGACCGCGCTTGTCGAACCACTGAAGGCCAACAGCAGAACCGTCAGCCAGACCGCGCGCATCAACCGAGTTGACGCGGAATACGGTAGAGATAGAACAGCACCGCGGTCGACAGTGCCAACAACATCAGCGGTACTGCCTCGAGGCCGACAAACACCGCCAACGCACCAATCCAGGCCGGCAGGCCAGCGACGAGCAATGCCGCACGGCGCTTGGCTGCCAGGCTGATCCACGCAGCGGGTTCTTCTGGGGTGTCGAGGGCTTTCTGGGTGGCGATCAGCGCGTGTTTGTATCGACCGAAAAACTTCAGGCTGACGAACATCGAGGCGACGCCAGCGATGAACAATGGCATCGCCAGCACTGGCAGAATCGCTTCGGTCTGGCCGAACACACCGTTGATCACGAACAGCGGCAACAAGGCCAGCGCCAGGTATTGCCACCAGTTGACGGACAGTCGCCGCCGCACCTGACCGCGGGTCACGCCCGGTCTACCTCGCCCTGATGCTCATTACCCATCATGTGGTCGAGCTTGCTGGCTTTGGTGGCCAGATAGAGTTTGTTGTGCGGATTATGGCCGGTGTGCAGCGGCACGCGCTCGGCAACCACGATGCCCATGTCGGTCAAGGCTTTGACCTTGCGTGGGTTGTTGGTCATCAGACGCAGGGACTTGACGCCCAGGTGCTCGAGCATCGGCAGGCACATGGCGTAATCCCGCTGGTCCGCGGCAAAGCCCAGGCGCTCGTTGGCTTCAACGGTGTCGGCACCGCCATCTTGCAATTCGTAGGCGCGGATCTTGTTAAGCAGGCCGATGCCACGACCTTCCTGCCGCAAGTACAACAGCACGCCACGGCCTTCACGGGCAATGGCTTGCAGCGCGGCCTCCAGTTGCGAACCGCAATCGCAGCGCTGGCTGAACAAGGCATCGCCGGTCAGGCATTCGGAATGCAGCCGGCCGAGTACCGGGGCACCGTCGGCGATCTCACCCAGGCTCAGCACGACGTGCTCGCGGCCGGTGGCTTCGTCGAGAAAACCGTGCATGGTGAATTGCGCAAAAGGCGTTGGCAGCTTGGAAGCGGCGACAAAAACGACAGGCACCGGTGTGCTCCTGATCTAAAGAGTCTGAAGATTCGCAGGTCGGCATTGTAACAGCACGTTCCGGGCGACGCTTAGGCTGAATTATCGGCGATAACTATCAAAAAGTTTGATATCCGGCCCGATCTGTTTCTGCAGGAGTCGCCGCAGGCTGCGATCTCTTGATCTTGTAAAGCAAAAATCAAAAGATTACAGGTTTCGGCAGCGCCTCAAGAGGGTTGGTTAATTGCGCCGAGCCATCCTGGTTCTCCCACTTAACCCCTCAGACGAAAATCCACACCAATCCTTGCATCGCCAGCCAGGCAAACACCCCGGCCAATACGTCATCGAGCATGATCCCGACACCGCCGTGGACGTGCCGGTCGATCCAGTGAATCGGCCAAGGTTTGAGAATATCGAAGAGGCGGAACATCAAGAACCCTGCCAACAGCCACTGCCATCCTTCGGGCACCAGCCACAAGGTAATCCACATTCCGACCATTTCGTCCCAGACGATGCCTTCATGGTCGTGTACGCGCAAATCATCGGCCACTTTGCCGCACAGCCAGAACCCGAACAGCATGGTGATGCCGAGCATCAACCAGTAGCCCCAGTCGGGCAGCATCTGCCACAGCGGAACAAAGGGTAGCGCAACTAACGACCCCCAAGTCCCCGGAGCCTTTGGCAAGGTGCCCGAGCCGAAGCCGAACGCCAAAAAATGCCACGGATTACGCCAGACCGACGGCGGCACGAATTCCGCCGGGACCTGCTTGGGGTGATCTGTCACGGTGACTCCCGAAAATGTTGGTAACCCCGGGTTTGCGGGGTGATGTCCTGTCCGTCGGCATCCAGCAGCGTCACGCCCTGCCCGTTCACCACGCGGCCGATCACATGAATCGGCCAACCGTTGGCCAGCAACGCCGGCAACTCGACGGACGGTAAAGTGAACGCCAGTACGTAGTCATCGCCACCGCTCAGGGCTGCGCTTTGCGCATCGGGCTGGCCCAGGAAGGCCACCAGCGCCTGCGACAGTGGCAAACGGTCACGCTCGACTTGCAGGCCGACCTTCGACGCGAGAGCGATATGCCCGCAATCCGCGAGCAGGCCATCGGAAATGTCCAGCGCCGAAGTAGCCTTGCCGCGCAAAGCCTGGCCCAGCCCGAGTTGTGGTCGCGGAGACCAGTAGTGCGCCAGCAACGGCTCGGCGATGGCGGCATCTGCCGTGCGCTGACCGAGCACCAGCGGCAACGCGCCGGCGGCATTGCCCAACTCACCGCCGACACACAACAGATCGCCCGCTTGTGCGCCGCTGCGGGTCAACGCCTTGCCGGACGGCACGCGGCCAAACACGGTCATGGTCAGGCTCAACGGCCCCCGAGTCGTATCGCCACCGACCAACGCCACGCCGCAACTTTGCGCCATCTGGTTCAAACCACGGGCATAGGCTTGCAACCAATCGGTGGTTACCGTCGGCAAGGTCAGGGCAAGGGTAAAGGCGACCGGAGTGGCGCCCATGGCGGCGAGGTCGCTGACGGCCACGGCCAGCGAGCGCTGGCCGAGCAGAAAAGGATCGCAGGGGTCGGCGAAATGAACGCCGGCCACCAGCGTATCGGTAGAAATGGCCAACTGTTCCCCGGGAGGAACAGCCAGCAAGGCGCAGTCGTCGCCGATCCCGAGGGCAACGCCTTCGCCGCCCTGCGCACAAGGCGCGGCGGCAAAGTAATTGCGGATCAGCTCAAACTCGCCCATGGCGCAGTCAAGAGGTTCAAGCGCGGATCAGCGCTTGAACGCCTTCACTTCAGCTTCACGCAGACGCGGAGCCAGCTTGTCGAGCACACCATTGACGAACTTGTGGCCGTCGGTGGAACCGAAAACCTTGGCCAGTTCGATACCTTCGTTGATCACAACGCGGTACGGCACGTCGACGCGCTTGAGCAGTTCCCAGGTGGACAGACGCAAAACCGCCAGCTCAACCGGGTCCAGTTCTTCGATGGTCAGGTCGAGGCACGGCGTGAGTGCAGTGTCGATTTCGGTCTTGAACTGCGGAACCCCGTGCAGGATTTCGCGGAAATAGGCGCCATCGACATCGGTGAAATCGTTATCGACCCGGAACTGCGCTTCGATCTCGTTCAGCGACTGCTTGGCCATGTGCCATTGGTACAGCGCCTGGGTCGCGAGCTGACGGGCTTCGCGGCGCTTGACGCTTTTCGATGGCTTGCCGGCATCCGCAGGCTTTGGATCGCGCGGGTTGAAACGATCGCTTTCGTCGCTAATCACTTGGCCTCCAACTG
>NZ_RCOB01000084.1:0-1596 GCF_004307665.1 Pseudomonas sp. Sample_16 | reverse complement strand
CCAATGTGGGAACCGAATTCCTGTGGGAGCTGGCTTGCCAGCGATGGGGCCGGAAGGTTCAACAAAGATGTTGGCTGATCCACCGCTATCGCTGCGATGCGGCGACCCGACTAGCCAGCTCCCACAGGGACCGGTTTCTACGGACAAAAACAATAATTTTGAAGAGGACAATGCCATGCAAACCCAACTCTTGATCAACGGCCAACTCATCACCGGCGAAGGCCCCGCCCAACCCGTATTCAACCCGGCGCTGGGCCGTGTGCTGGTGGAAATCAACGAAGCCAGTGAAGCCCAGGTCGATGCCGCCGTGCGTGCCGCCGATGCCGCGTTCGACAGCTGGTCGCAAACTGCGCCGAAAGAGCGTTCGCTGCTGCTGCTCAAACTCGCCGATGCCATCGAGGCCCATGGCGAAGAGCTGGCCAAACTGGAATCGGACAACTGCGGCAAACCCTACAGCGCCGCGCTGAACGACGAGATCCCGGCGATTGCCGACGTGTTCCGCTTCTTCGCCGGCGCCAGCCGTTGCATGAGCGGTTCGGCCGGTGGCGAATACCTGCCGGGCCACACCTCGATGATCCGCCGCGACCCGGTGGGCGTCATCGCTTCCATCGCGCCGTGGAACTACCCGCTGATGATGGTCGCCTGGAAAATCGCCCCGGCCCTGGCCGCCGGCAACACCGTGGTGCTCAAGCCATCGGAACAAACCCCGCTGACCGCCCTGCGCCTGGCCGAACTGGCGTCGGAGATTTTCCCGGCCGGTGTGCTCAACCTGGTGTTCGGCCGTGGTCCTAGCGTCGGCAGCCCATTGGTCACGCACCCGAAAGTGCGCATGGTGTCGCTGACCGGCTCGATCGCCACCGGCTCGAACATCATTTCCAGCACCGCCGACAGCGTCAAACGCATGCACATGGAACTGGGCGGCAAGGCCCCGGTGATCATCTTCGACGACGCCGACATCGACGCCGCCGTCGAAGGCATCCGTACCTTCGGTTTCTACAACGCCGGCCAGGACTGCACCGCCGCCTGCCGCATCTATGCGCAAGAGGGCATTTACGACAAGTTCGTCGAGAAGCTCGGCGCGGCGGTCAGCAGCATCAAGTACGGCTTGCAGGATGACCCGGCGACCGAGCTCGGCCCGCTGATTACCGCGCAACACCGCGACCGCGTCGCCGGTTTTGTCGAACGCGCCATCGCCCAGCCGCACATTCGCCTGATCACTGGCGGCAAAGCGGTCGAGGGCAATGGTTTCTTCTTCGAACCGACCGTGCTGGCCGATGCGCAGCAGGACGACGAAATCGTCCGCCGCGAAGTGTTCGGGCCGGTGGTGTCAGTGACCAAATTCAGCGATGAAGCCCAAGTGCTGGCCTGGGCCAACGATTCGGACTACGGCCTGGCCTCCTCGGTGTGGACCGCCGACGTCGGCCGCGCCCATCGCCTGTCGGCGCGCTTGCAGTACGGCTGCACCTGGGTCAACACGCACTTCATGCTGGTCAGCGAAATGCCCCATGGCGGGCAGAAATTGTCTGGCTATGGCAAGGACATGTCGATGTATGGGCTCGAGGATTACACCGTCGTTCGGCATGTGATGTTCAAGCA
>NZ_RCOB01000129.1:6945-30785 GCF_004307665.1 Pseudomonas sp. Sample_16 | reverse complement strand
ACTCGCATTAATAGAAAATACTGACGTTTACATACGTGATGTAAGGCGACGTATTGGATCGGATAAAATCGGGGATAAGCAGCGGGCGGGACAAAGTGAACCCGAGCATGGCGTGAGGCCAGTTCAGGCGCGTGCCGATGCTTGCACCGGCAATAGTGGCGTCTTCGGCATATCCCGGTTCCTCATAAATTTCATCAACGTAACCTGCATCCAAACCTACAAACGGGGCAAAATTGCCGTAATTTGTTTGAATGGGCAGCGTTATGGTGTTGTTGACGAAGATGGCCCGATCTCCCCACAAAGCAGGCCCTTGAAACCCACGCACGGTGTATTCATCACCAATACCTTGCTTGTACGTGGTCACCGTACTGTCTTTGGCATACTGGCCTCCGACATGCATGGCGTACTCAAAATCCCGGTCATAAAGTTGAAGCCCACCTGACCAGGCCGTGTTAAAAGCAAACAATCTCACATTGGTGGGTTTGCCATTTTTTTTGAAAGCCGCATCGCTACCGCCAAACGCCGAAAGCCCTTGGGTCAAACTCCAGTCGCCATATAAAACTCCGCCTTGGAGCTTATTGACCATTTGTAATCCCATGGTCAGCGCGTTGTACCGTAAACTACTGGCTTCTAGATACGTGTCTTCTAAATAGTTCGCGCTTTCTTTACGTTCTAACTGCGAGTAAGCGGAAAGCTTGGTGTTCGTGTCCCGCCACAACGTATGCGACAGCTTGATGTCATAAGTTTGCGAGTCGCCATGGGTGGAATAATCACCGAAATTCCCCGACAGTATATTGCTGTAATAAGAGTCGCTGTAGCGTAGTTCAACAAGGCTGTAGCCCACCGGAAACGAATAATTCACCCCGGCGGAATATTCCGACTTATGCTCGTCATCCTTGAAGCGCCGGCCATTGCCATACACCGAAAGCGAGTCATTACCCAACAACAAGTCATTCAAACTGGACGTTAAAACATACTGATAGCGCCCATTGCTCGGAGAATTCACGCCGGAGTTATTCATGCCGAGCGAAACGGTATTGGCCTTGCTTGGGGTGGTGACAATATTCAGAAGCGAATAACCCGCGCGTTCCGACGGCACGACATCGATGGTGGCCCGCTTGGCGCCGTTGTTAAGGTTTTCAATCGCTTGATCCAGATCAAAAATATTAAGCGGTTTGCCGATGACACCCGGCATCGCTTGGAATGTCATCATCTTTTCCGCGATTGAGCTAGGAGCATTGCCATTGACGAGCCAACCTTCGACCAACCCCCAATCGATCACCAGCGTTAAAAGTCCGGACTTCATGTTGCCGGGAATGACTTTCACTGCGGTGGTCGAAAAGCCCTTTCCGCTGTAGCGATTGGTGATGTCGCGCACTAGGTAGAAGACGTCAGTGCCGTCGAGCTTACGACCGGTATAACGCTGCAATATGTCGTCAACCTCAACCGCGTCAGCAGGAAACAAACCCGTGTCAACTTCAATGTGGTTAATCATGAAGCTCGGTCCGCCACGAATCCCTGCGGGCTCAACCGTTTGATCGGGCTCATCAACCAAGCCTTCTGGGCTACGGCGCGCTTCATTGAGGGCGCGTTTGATCATAGCGTCTTGATAGATCTTATTCTGTTGATCCTGCTCCCGACTCGTCGGCAGGGCCTGTTGAGGGGCCGCGATCACCCATGAAGGAGGGATCGCTATTAGGAGTAAAAGCGCTGAGGTAATAAAGCGTCCTTTACGTTCCAATAAACTCATGGCGGCTCCTCGCGACCAAAAATAATAAATAGTTGTTGTAAGACGCTTCAAGATCATGCCAATGTTCAGTCGAACTGAAATGCATAGAAATCCTAAACAGAAACCGCGCTTCGCCAGAATCAAAAATTGTTATTTATTATTATTTAGATAATCAAACACGCCTCGCCCTCTTGCCGCTGGCGTTAATCGGCTTAAATATTGTTATTTTTTACACCAATCACTTCCGCCGCGGTCGATGGCGACCTACCATTTAGACACTTACGCGCTAAGGCCTAAGTTCAAACCCCTTGTTTTATTAAATTCGACGAGACTATTTTATGATTAGCATGAAGAAGTTTGCATTCGCGGCCAGCGTAGTGGTAGCGACGGCAATGGCGCAAACAGCAATGGCTGCCGATACCGGCGTGATCGATTTCACTGGAGAAGTGACAGATACCACTTGCGACGTTTCCGTTAACGGCGGCACCGCTAACGCCACTGTTACTTTGCCGCGCGTTTCGAGCAGCGCCTTGGCCAATGCGGCGGATGTCACTGGTCGCGTATTTGTGCGTATGAACCTGAGCAATTGCGGTCTGGTAGCAGGTGGCACCGGCACGCCAGCCACCGCCGTGCATGCATTCTGGCAGGCTTCGCCAATCATTAATGTCAATGGTCGTTTGAATAACCAGACCGCCGTTGCGAGCGGTGGTGCCACTAACGTTCAGATTCAAATGCTGAATGACACCTTGCAACCAATCGACCTGTCTAAGCCAGATGGTCAGCAGAACACTACCAACGCCACTATCGTTGGCGCAGCCGGTGCCGGTACTGCCGAACTGGTTCACTACGCCCAGTACTACGCCACCGGCCAGTCCACTCCGGGCTTGGTTACCTCGCAACTGGAATATGTTCTGAGCTACAACTGAATTCCAGTCAGTTAGGTAGAACCTGTCGGCGTTCCGCTCATTGGGAGGGAACGTCGGCTTTGTTTGCGGTCATCGCCGATGCCCGCGCAATGTCTGGCTGAGTACTTATATGAAGCGGCCTATTTATCATCGCGGCGGGGGAGTGCTCGCCCTGTTGGTGCCGTTGGTCACATTGGCGGATACACAGACCGTCACTGTCCTGGGTGAACTTAAAACGTCAACTTGTGAAGTGCGAATCAACGGCGCAAACACGGACGCCACCGTTGCCCTTCCTCCCACCACAGTGGCCAAACTTGCTTCGGTGGGCAATGTAGACGGTAAAACCAGTTTTACACTCAATCTGACTAATTGCAGTTCGACCGGTGAGGTAGTGCCGTATTTTCAGAACACGCAAAGCACCATCACCCCTCAAGGTCGACTCAACAATACTGCCAGTTCAAATCCTGCGAGCGCCGTTGAGCTGCAGCTGCTCGACAGTAACTCAGGGGTGGTGAACTTGAGCCTGGATAGCGATTCGCAAAACGCGGCGACGCCCACTGCGCCAACCGCAGGTGCGGTCAACTTTTCTTTTTATATTCAATATTACGCGACTGCCGCCGCCAGCGCTGGCGCGGTCAGTAGTGCACTCACTTACGTCATTAATTATCTCTAGCCCTTTGGGCCCAACATCGGTGAAACACCCATGTACCGCTACCCTACTCGTTTGTTCGTTACTTGGTTGATGACATTTTTAAGTGCTGTGTTATGCATGTCGACGGCTCACGCATCAATCGTGATTGATGGTACGCGCGTTATTTATCCAGCGAAGGCCGCGGAAGTGACGGTGCGCCTGACCAATAAAGGCGAAGCCCCTCGCTTGGTGCAGGCCTGGATTGATGACGGAGATGAAAAGTCCAGCCCCGAAAAGATCGACGTCCCCTTTATTATCTTGACCCCCATTTTCCGTATGGATCCCGACAAAGGACATGCCTTACGGGTTCGCTATACCCAGAGCAAACCGGTTCCCACCGATCGTGAATCGGTGTTTTGGTTGAATGTCCTTGAAATTCCCGCCAAGCCCGCCGGCGACACCAGTGACGCCAATTATCTGCAGTTTTCCCTGCGTACCCGTATCAAATTATTTTTCCGTCCTGAAGGCTTACCAGGCAGCGCAGCGGCGGCGCCAGAACAATTGGTCTGGCAGGCTCAACCAGGGGGACTACTGGTGAAAAACCCCAGCGCCTTTAACGTCTCGCTTAAGCGCGTCGAGTTGGGAGCTAAAGGCGACGCAGGCACTGTCGAAGGCATCATGGTGGCTCCCTTCTCACAAGCGGTGCTCAAGCTTGTAGGGGCTAAAACTTCGAACCCGTCCAGTACGGTTACCTACTTTCCAGTCAATGACTACGGTGGAACCCCCGAACTTAAAGCGACAGCCCTGCCTTATCATGGTCGGGCAGACTAAATCATCATGGCTCGTATAATTACTGCTCCTTCTCCCAAAGGCCCTCTGTATTGTGCTCAGGCCCTCAGCGCCTTATTGATTTTGCCTGCGGCGGCGCACGCCGACCTTCAACCTCAATATGCTGATGTGGAATTTGACCAGCGCATGCTGTGGGGCAACGAGGCTGAAAAAAGCCATGTTGACCTGTCGCGCTTTTCCAAGGGCAACCCCGTATCGCCTGGCACTTACTCGGTACAGTTTTATGTCAATGATAACTTCTACCAAGAGCAGACTGTTCTGTTCACCGCAGGGGCTGACGGTACCAATGCGACGGCATGTTTAACTCCTTTGCAAATGCGTATTTTTGCGTTGGATATGACGAAATTAGATCCCAAAGAACGCTTGTGGGTAACGGGGGTCGATGCCCCCGTACCGCCCTGCCAGCCTGTCAGCGCCATCATACCCGGGGCTTCATCCCGTTATGATCTGAACGAGCAGCGCCTGGATATACAGATTCCCCAACTTTATTTGGCGGAGCGTCCGCTTGACTATATCGATCCCTCTTTGTGGGACGATGGCATCACCGCGGGGCGGTTGAACTATGCCCTTAACCTGTTTAGCAACGAGTCCCAAGGCCAACAAACGACCGACGGTTTTTTACAACTGGACGCCGGTTTTAACTATGGTGGGTGGCGCTTTCGGCAATTATCGAGCTTGAGTCGCAATGAGGACACTCAGACCTACCAACGTCAACGCACTTATGCCGAAACGGATGTACCATCGCTGGGCTCAACCTTGAGACTGGGTGAAACTTATACCGATGGCCAGGTCTTCGATTCGTATAACTTTCGCGGCGCCATGTTGGCCACTGATGAGCGCATGCGGCCGGCTTCGCAACGAGGGTATGCCCCCGTGGTTCGCGGGACAGCCAACAGTAACGCCAAGGTCACCATCACCCAAGGCGGAATGACTTTGTACCAGCGCTCTGTGGCTCCGGGGCCCTTTGAGATTCGCGACTTGGCGCCGGTGGGCTACGGCAGTGACCTTGAAGTCACTATCACCGAAGCTGATGGGCAAAGTCGTACCTACACCGTACCGTATTCGGCTTCTGCGCAGTTGTTGCGCCCTGGTCAAATTAACTATTTCACGGCCATTGGCCAGGCGGAAGGCCCTGGACTGGATGATTACACGCCTAAGGTCGCTCAATTTACGACCACCTACGGCCTGAATAACACCCTAACCCCCTACGGTGGTGTGTTGGCCAGTGAGGATTATCACTCCGTGGCCTTCGGCAGCGCGCTTAACACACCCATTGGCGCGTTCTCAGCTGATTTTACCTACGCAAAAAACCTTCTGGACGATGTGCAGGCGAATGAAGGCAGCAGTGTGCGCGTGTTGTATTCCAAGCTTCTGGACGCTACCCAGACCAACATTACCCTGTCCAGCTATCGGTACTCGACTGAAGGCTATTGGTCATTCAGCGATATGGTGCAGAGCGAGAATAACCGGCGTGCGGGCGGCAGCGTCAGGGACAGCACGGTATTTTCGGTCAACGACAAACAAAAAAGCCGGTTTAGCGTCAACCTGACGCAATCGTTGGGTGAAGGCTGGGGCAGTCTTTATCTCAACGGCGAAACGCGCGATTACTGGAATCGTTCAGGCACCGACAGCTTGTATCAAATGACCTACAACAACTCGTTTAAAAACATTAATTACAGCTTCGAAATCGATCGCACCCTCAATCAAAACGGTTTTAACACGACTCAATACATCTTGAGTTTCACCATGCCACTCTTTCCATCGGACAGCGGTAATCGCCAATACCTAACCAGTCGCAACACCTTCGATGACAATAACAATGGCCAAGCCCAAGCGACCCTGACAGGTACGGCAGGCGCTGATGGACGCTACTCCTACGGTGCTACTGCCAGTCAAGCCTTGGGCAATAGTGGTGACAGTGGCAGTTTGAGCCTGAACGGCGCCTATCAAGGTGCGCTGGCCAATGTAAACCTCGGCGTCACTAAAGGTGACGGGTATACGCAGACCAACGCCGGTATTTCCGGCGGGATGCTTGTGCACGCTGACGGCATTACCTTGAGCCAAAGCCTGGGACAAACCGTGGCGCTGGTGGAAGCCAAGGATGCAGCGCAGGCAAAAATCATCAATGGGTACGGCACCAAGGTCGGTGATAGCGGTTACGGCGTCGTGCCAACCTTAACCCCCTATGCGCGTAATCGCGTCGAGCTCGATCCATTGGGATTGTCGACCGATGTGCAATTGGACTCCACCAGTAATGAGACTATTCCTGCGTCCGGGGCCATTGTGCGGGTCAAATTCAATACCTCACAAAAAACATCCGGCTTGATCACCGCCACCCTCAGTGATGGCTCGCCGCTGCCTTTTGGGGCTGATGTGAGAGATGCCCCCGCGGGCAGTACCGTGGGTTATGTTGGGCAAGGCGGTCACATATTCGTCCGCGGCATTGAGTCCACCGGAAAGTTGTTCATTGCGCTGAATAAAACCGACGGCTGTGTGATCAAGTATACGTTGACGAAGAAAGCGCCTACGGCTAAGGGCATGAATGCCATGGCCCAAGCCACAGGGATTTGTGAACCTTTCGCGCTGAGTACCGCCCATGTCCAAAAATAATGAAACCTCCTCCCTCAAATGGATATCACGCCGAGCGGTCCTGTTAGGCCTGTACATGGTTTGTTCGTCCGGCACCGCATACGCCGCGGGCTGTTCGATCATCCTCAACGGCACGGATGGGAGTGTCAGCCAGAACAGTCCCTTCATTTTGTCCTCAATTTTTAATATCGACACCGGCGGCAACGGCCCTCCGTCCTGGATGGATGCGGCGACCCTTCCGATCAACGCCCTGATGACCGACATCAGCTTTCCAACGAGTTCGCTCGGTGGCTGCTCGGTAGCGTCCACCGCGGTTGGGCATAAAGTCGAAATTTTGTTCGTGGCGCCCCCGGGCTCCTTGCCCAGCGGTAGCGGTTACATCGTGCCGAGCAATGTGCCTGGCGTGGGGTTGCGGTTGCAATTTCCGGGAAAAGTCAATGGACCGATAGCGAACTCCATTGTTGTGGCGGCGCCGACCGCCAACGTCAACCCCACCGGCGTGGTGACTTATTTGCCTTTCACACTGCGCGCCAGCTGGATGCGTACCGGACCGTTTTTGGCGACTCCCGGGGTGGAAACGTTCCTGAATGTGAGCAACGGTGGGGCCTTCAAAATTTATGACATGACGCTCGGTCAGCTGACGTCTGATGCCGGAAACCCGGTGTCGACCAACTTGCGACCCAGCAACACTGCGCCCAACAACATTCCAAGCTTGGTGGTGAAAACCCCGGCGTGCCAGGTCGGCAGTGTTGGAGGCGCTAACACGGGTCGTCAGGTCACCATGCAGAGTGTCAATGTCACTGACTTCAATGCCGTCGGCAATCAGGGGCCTATCAGCACCAGCCAAAAAGAAACTGGATGGTATTTTTCCTGTGAGGCTCTCGCCAATCAAAGTCTACCCGAGGTGTCCTTTAACACCGCCTTTCCGGGGCCGGAAGATGGCGTTGCGTTACCTACGGCTGACAGTACCTTGGGCATACAATTATTGATGCGAGGCGTGCCCGTCCAATTTGGGGTCACCTACCCGAATCAACCGCTCGGAGGTCCTGGCGCGCCGTTAACGGGTAAATATTCCAGTGACGACGGCGCCACCTTCCAGACTCAATACTTGCAAAACAACGAATTCAATGGCGAGGTGTTAAACATCCCCATCACGTTCCGCTACTACAAAAATGGCTCCCCCCTGGTGCCCGGCGCCTTCTCGGTGAATTATGCGTTCACCATTAATATCTTTTAAGGGTAGCCTTATGGTGCAACGGTCATGACGAGGGAAAAGCGGAGTCGGTAGGGTTGACTCTCTTGGAGCAAGACGCACCGGACGCAGAGTGTGGGCCGTTGGAGGAAAAGGAGATATCCGCTTGGGGCACGAAGCGGACGACCTCCCTCATAGTGCTTCGCACCTGGATCAGCCTCCGCTTCGTCGGCGTTAAGGGTTCATGCAGCGCAAACGACTCAACTCATAGATGTACATACACAGCGCCTCGCCATGCGGGGCGCTGAGTACTTGAAAGTTAAGGATCGCGCCAGGTTGGGTGGCGTATTGATATTTCGCGATGAGCTCAGCATTTTCTTGGTATGGGGTCCAGCGAGATCGCTGGTCCGTCATTACGTTTTTGACTTGTAACTGCCCACCGAGGGGGTGGGTGTTGAGGACGTCGGCATAAAAAGTCTCATAATGAGTCGTCCCGTCGACTTGATGGATTTCCGTTAAAGTAAACATTTGCTGATTGAGCGTCAGGTACTCTTCAGTCAGTTGTTCGGCGGTGGGTCGTAATTGTTTAAAAGTGGTTTGATATTCTCCGTTGTATTTGCGCGCGGCAAGCGACGTATAAAAAAGTGCGGCGCATATACAAGCCAATCCCGCCAGCACTAGCCAGGGTATCAGGATGCACAAAAAGGCTTTCAGAGCGCGGATTCTAGGCACTGTTGAACAACCTCCATCGGTTTTATACTGTTGTGGTCGAATTTTAAGTTTGACGTGCTGCCATCGGCGCGAATACATGAGACGGCATAGGTATTTTTACTGCTAAGAAGCCAGACTTCACCTTTTAACGTAACGGGGAGTTTGGCCTGATCAGCAGCAAACATATGTTGAAATTCTGATGCCTTATCGCGCGTGGCAGCAATAAAATGCAATGTCACCTTGTCATGGTAGGCGTTGGTAATCTGAATTCTGGACTCCTCGATTTCAGGTGCTTGAACCAGTGCTACTACCAGCAAAGGCAGCACCACCGCATAGCCGAGCAATAACTTTCGGCGATTGCTCATGGGCGGCATCATCGATAACAGCGTGGGAATCCCTGTTGGAGGATATAACATCTCAGAAGGCGTCGGGCGTATCGGAAGGTCCTCGGTGTCACCGATATGGCCTGCATCGTCAATGACGTACTGACGATTAAAGCGATATCCTCGTCGAGGAACGGTCATCAAAATCTCATGTTCGCGACTGTCATTGAGAATGGCTCTGAGTGAAAAAATCGCTTGATTCAGACTGCCCGAGGCGACAATACGGTCATCCCATACGTGCTCAACAATTTCAGCCCTGCTCTTAACACTGCCTGGCGCGCTCAACAAAAAACTTAGCAGGCGTGATTCAGCCCTGCCTAGGGTATGGTGATCAACTGTTTCGTTCGGTGACAGAATGGACAATGTGGAGTACTCCGGGTCAAAGGTCACCACTTCTCCCCGCTTTAATCGAAACACATAGTTCATGCTGGAACTCCCGTCAGATGAGCTTATGAAGTGCCCTCGTCGTCGATAACATCGAGAAAGTGAGGTTGCCACCCAAGGGCAATGGTGCATAACGCTCATTGACGCTCTGCCGTGTGTCGTGGCGATTGAACCGATCATTTTTACTTTTTAAATTGAACTGCACAGACGAGATAACTGGCTGTAGGGTAATCCTGCAACTGAGGGTTAGTGCGGGCTCTAGCCACTCTGTCTGCCGTGCAGGAATTGGGAGGCGGCGTCACTTCCGTCACGCCCGTCAATCAATGATCTTTAAGCGCAGTGAGCCCGCCGTGGGGCGGATGAGGAAAGGGTCAGGCATGAGTGAGAGCGGGTGTCTTGATCAGACTGCGCCTGTACCTGGGCGAGTTGAGGCTCGGATTGAGCTTAGCCATGGGCGTCGATAAACCTCATCATCCGCCTTTCAGGATTTCCCTACAGCGATTCAAAAATACTTGCGGTTCAATGGCGCTACAAGCAGGAGTTTCTTCGTCGCTGCCGGATTAGGTTGTGCTTTTCGGTGTGTCGCCCCATCAGGTAGACCTGTGCGCACCCAATCAGTGCGCCTCACAAGAGCGAATTCAGGCCATCTGCGGATTCGCTGCATAGCGATCGCAATCAAGGACCCTAAATGAACCTGTTGCGAAAGTTGTGCGCTGTTATGGCTTCGGACAGTGGTTTGCTGTCCAGTGGCGTTCTTTCAATGAAAGGCGCAGCCCTTAGACGATGGTGGTTATTGACGCTGTGGATTCCCGGCGCTCTGACTGTGGTCGCGATGATCTGGCTAATCAGTGACCGATTGACGCAGATGCAAACGGTGCGCGGCATGAGCGAGCTAGCTCTTGACGTTCATGCGCGTGCTCAGCAGATCGATGAGCAGGTCGATCGTGTCTTGACGACCATGAGCGCACTAAGCGCCTCGAATAAAAGCTGTACGGCCTCAGTGTTCCAGGCGCTGGCCAAGGCGGTCAGAGCTGACCGGTACGTGTATGAAGCAGCCCTGCTGATGCCCGACGGTTCAGTCTGCTCATCTTATGGCTACCCGCTTGCCCGGTCCGTTCTCCCGCACCGAGGAGCAATTACTTATTATCCGCGCAGAGAACGCGAGTATTGGTTTCCAGGTCTACTCACCGACGATGTGAATCAGGATTACATTGTCATTGCCCAGGATAAGGCGTTTGTCTGGGTGAACAAGGACCTGTTTTTTGACGGCCTACCCAGCTTTTCATCCCGAGCTTACCGACTCATCGATGGGCGCGATGCGCACGTGGTGATGGCTCGAGACGATGACCCGATTGCCATTGGCCGGCCGCCACCCGTAGGGCAGTTGGTAGCCCATAAAGACGCCTGGTACCTCGCATTGGCCACGCCATGGCCTAATGTACTCGGCGTCATCAGTGAGCCAGCGACCGAGGTTAACCAGACGCGCTGGTTGATATTTCTCGCCGTGTTGTTTGGCAGCGGCATATCGAGCTTTGGGCTTGTGCAGGTTGGACGCTATGTTTATCGGCATCAGTTGTCGCTTGCCGCTCAGCTCTCACGGGCCATGCGCCACAATCGTTTGAACCTCCATTATCAGCCGATCGTCGATCTGCGCACGGGGGATTGGCGCGGTGCCGAGGCCTTATTACGCTGGAGCGTCAAGGGACGAACACTGAGTCCAGCCATGGTGGTCGCCGAGGCTCAGCGCTGCGGCTTGACCAATGAATTGACTCGCTGGATATGTCGACGGGTCGCTGAGGAATATGCGGCTTTTTTTCAATATTGCGACAGTTTGTACATCACCATCAATTTATCTGCCGAGGACTTGGCAGACAGCCAGTTTGCTGACTTTGTCAGTGCATTGTTCCGTGAATACCATGTCCCTGCTGCAGTGATTGTATTTGAGCTTACCGAAAGCGTGGTGCTGGACAAGGATGCCGCAGCCTCTCAGATGCGGCGATTAAAAGAACTTGGGCATCGTATCGCCGTTGACGACTTTGGCACTGGCTATTCTAATCTGGCATATTTAGAGCACCTGCCGATTGACATTCTTAAAATAGATCGCTCTTTCTTAACCCTCGACCGCTGTCACGCATCTAAAGCCATGTGGCGACAAGTGCTGCGTATTGCTCAAACGATGCAATACAGTGTCGTAGCCGAAGGTGTGGAGTTCACAGAGCAGGCGCATCTGCTTAGCCAGGCTGGAGTCACGCTGGCGCAAGGCTGGTTATACTCCCCCGCTTTGCCTGCTCGCCAACTCGCGCTACAGCGTGCAGCGGGGTCCTCCGCACTCTGACGTGCAATGGATTAAAGGTCCGGTTCGGCGCCTATTATTACCTGCAAGTGAAGTAGCGGTGTACCGGTATCGCACGGTAATTTTCCAGCGCCGGAACTAAAACCGTGGACACCCACTTTGGCTGCTTACATGACCATTTTTCAGTATTGCCTTACAGAAAAGCCCAGAGCAATGGCGCTTACTGAATCTAGAGAGCGCGATTAAACAGATTGGGTTTGCTCGGGCTTTTTTCTGGTGCGCTCTGATGTTCAGCTACGTCGTTATTAGCAAGGAAGTCACATCCAACTGGATTCACTTACTTTTCCTTGGAAGCAACTATGAAAAGACTATTGGTGTTGCCACTGTGCCTTTTAACGCATGCCGCTGTGGCGGCTACGTCTGTTGACATTACCGTGACGGGTATCATCTCGCCGCCCGCTTGCGATATTGCTATGACGGGCAATGGTCAGATCGATTTTGGCGAGATTGTCTTGGCTCCGACAGGCGTCTCGGATGCCCCTCAGCGAGTCAGCCAAACGCTAAGTATCACCTGTGCAGCCCCCTCTTATGCGGGTTTTAGATTAGTCGATAACCGAGCTGCCACCGTGCCGTCATCGGTGATTGCCCCTGATCATTTTGGATTGGGATTAGATGGCGCAAGTCATCCTATAGGCTATTACGACATGGCGCTCCAAACTATACTAGCGGATTCAGCCACAGGATTAGTTAAAGTTTCGACGGATAATGGTAGTACCTGGGCTAATGCTTCGGCCGCGCTTCTTAAGAGTTATGCATCAGGCTCGAATACCTATGCCTTTGATTCCGCGACAACCCCGACCACCGCGCCTAAGGCGGTGACAAATGCATCAAGTCTAATTGCAGTGGCCTATCATATTCAGCCGCGTAACACTTTGGATACCAGTAGCACAATAGACCTCGATGGCTCTGCCACATTCGAGCTGATTTACCTATAAGACCCGTGTTGTTGTAGCGGGAAGCGGCCAGGTAATGGATTTCCTGCAAATTGTGTCAGCTCTAGCTTGTTAGGCCAGCGCCTCAGCTTGATAGAGCATCGGCTCGACACTTATTGAGCTTAGGGACTTGTACTGGGAGTCCGCACCCGGTGGCAATGCATTATCGTAACGGCAACTGTGTCGTGTTTCATCCCAGGAGGGCTTTGTATAGGGCGCTTGATGCCAGTTTCTGCGACCCCGTCAGCAGTGCGCCCTCGCACGGGGGCGCCTAACATGGTTATAACACGGATGGCAAAATGATCTGCAGAAGGAGGCGCGGAACCCCATAAACGGCTTTAGACGGCGGGTACTCGCCAGCGGATTGCGAGGCAGCGACCCAATTTGCTCGGTTATTGGATAACCTGGGGCGAAGACTATGGCAGAACCTCATAACCGCGCTGCTGCAGGCACGCACTGTACACCGAGTTATTGGCTCTTACTGCCTGGTCGGTCGCAGCCATGGCTTGTTGGCGTTGGTGCCGCTGGCGGGCACCACCGACTATAGCTCCCGCCGTCGCAGCGCTGATCGCGTGATTTTGACGATAATCTTGTTGTGTGTCGTGACTGAGTTGATCATAGATACGCTCATGTTGATGCCCTTTGATTTGCGCTGCTGTGACACCCGCCGCGGCACCGACGGCCGCTCCTCGAACTCGCCCGCCAATGGCGACATCGGTAGAAATCGGATGCTGGTCATTGGCTTGGGTGCGACAGGTGCCCGTGTCTTTCTGAATCGTTTCTGAGCTTTGATTTTTCAGCGGAACCACTGTCGCTGCCCCGGCTGTCACACTAAAAATCAAGCTGACCGCGAATACGGTCATGGCACATACATTCATAATTAGCGTCCTGTGAAAGGCTGCACAGCCGGCTCTTGTTAGAGCTCGGTATTGTCGGAGGTGGAGTTAAAGCCATCGCCCGAAGAGGGCTCGATCGCTGCAAATACGGTGTTTAGAGGGCGGTGATGTCGGTCTAAGAAAGACTTAAAAGTTGGTAAAAAATAACCGCTGAAAGCAAACCGATGCCTGCCCCTGCGAGCATTGCTAGCCCCAGAGCCGCTAGCTGACAGACCCATTCCCGGGAGCACGATTCTGGAGGTCGTGATGGGGGGCGTAACGAAAAATTCAGGGAGTCAGACGAATCTTCCTGGGTAGTAGGCGCATTAGCCCTCCGACCGTTCATTCGCCTGCACCTCCGGCCTGCCTTTATCTTGATCGCCTAAGAAATAGGTTTCACTCTCGATCAGCAGATGAGGGCTCGCCTCAAGGCTAAGTTGAACGGTATGACTGTCGGTGCTGATGATTTTAAGCACGATGTCATCTCCGATGAATATACGCTCACCGGGAAGCCGGGCCAGCTTGAGCATACTTGCTCCCAAAAGAGAATTTTCACAGCGTTGTCTTATTGCGAGGAGTCGGTAACGGGATTCGCCACAGGGGCTTAACCAAGGTCGATTGATCATCCTTCGCCAGCGCAGCTCCTCACTAGGACTCATTTAAATGGGTTAGCGAAGGAAAACTTCCAGATCGTTGGTAAGCGCTCTGATCGCGCCTTTGAACGCCTGCGCGGTTATCGGCTGGCTGGCATTTTTAAGCTGTTCGCCAAACGCTTTGCGCACGACCTTGGCCACGGTTTGCGAGGTCTGCATGTCGATCAACTCGGCTTCAAGATATAGCTCGGTATTTTGATCTCGATGGCCAGTGGCGGCGCCCACTCCGCTAATGACCGCAGCCACCGGGACCACCTCATACCATTTGATGCCTTCGTTGGAGGCACTCACACCCGTGATCGCAACGCGAAGCTCCAGAGCGCGAGCATTGGCCGGGACTGCGTCTACATTGGCGAGCAAGTGGTACTTTTGGCTCAAAACTTTCTTAGTAATTTTGCTCATGTAGGCTTGCAACTGATCGAGAGTCGCCTGATCTACGCGTTCATTGGGCTTGGGTGACGGAAACAATTCCAGTTGCTGGAAAACGACTGTGTCGTAGGCATCCGGATCCCATGATGGACTGGTCCAACGTAGGGATTCCTCACCGCTTGGCGTAGTGACGGTGTGCAGATCCTCGTAATTTTCTAGAAAACCGGAGTACTGGGTTTTGCTGGTAATTTTGGAGGTGCAAGCGCCGAGCAGTAAGCTACTCAATACCATGCCAAACAACAGCTTTCGAGAGGTGTTCATCTGGTTATTTCCGTTGGACAAAATCAAGGACGACGAGATTGCAGTAAAACGAGCCCTGCTTACGCTTGCCATCAAGTGGCAGCGACTGGCGCCAGTCATTCCTGAGGGGGCGCGAAAAGACTGTCTTCCCAGGAGAGATCAGCGGCTACAGCGCACTGTGGTGACCATCAATATGACCCTGCAATCACTGTTAGATCGCTAGGATGGCGCGAGCCAACTCGACGTCGCTCAGCGAGCTCAGCTCCGGTGTGGAGTGACGAATGTATTGCAACGCACTTTCCAGCTGCGCTCCGCGAATGCTCCCGTCGGTAGCCACAAAACTGGCTGCATCATCTTGGGCGGCAAGTACAATTTTGTTGTCTTTGAGCGAGGACGACAGTTTGGAGGTGACATTGGACGTGGCTTTTACAGCATCGGAAATGGAGGCGCTGACCATGCTGGATGCTTGGACATTTGCCGCCATGGCCATCAGTAGAGCAGCCATTGCTGAACAGATGAAACGAAGCATAGGGGCTCCTGTGAAAGGTAAAAGTAGACTGGTCGCTGGACAAATACGTCCTTCTATCGACGCCAGTGAACAGAATGGGAGGCTCTGGGGAACTTGTGGTTGGCAGATGCCGCCATTCTTAAGCTCGTTATCTACAGACCATAGTTAAATGACCTGAGCGATTAGAGGTCAAAAACCCGCGCTGTGGCTGTAGGTAAATCCTGCAAATAAAGATGGACAACCGAACTCTCGGGCGCGGTTTGGCAATCCGCAATCTGGCCACCCATCGAGTCAGACCACGCTCTATACGAGCGTGCCTGCGGATAGCCCATGAACTCCCCTCGCGATCCTTACCGGCTGTGCCAGGGGCCTTGCCGCGTGCCTGTGCGCGCCGATAAGGAGTTTTAGAGGCTGCGGTCTTGCAACGCCCCCTTTCATATCCTGCCTGGTATTGAATGAAAAATGTCACTTCAACACCACAGTCACCCGCAAAACTGTACCTATATCCAGCCGCTGGAGTGAGGATCCGCTGTTTGCTGCTAATCCTCGAATCAGGTAAGCCCTACGCATAATCGGGCAGGCACCCTGCATTTTGGGAAGGCTTACGCGAGTAGCATGATTTGTGTCGCACGTAATTGCGCGTTGCGATGGCACTTTACCCACTGCGCTAAACGACCGCCAATAGCTCTCCTGAAAAACTACGTCACGGACCGGCACTCAGGGGGAACTGTCTGAGTTTTGCTCTGGTGACAAAAGCTTGATTCACGTTACGATGCGACACCTGGCCATCAATGATGGCCTTGTGACATCACTGCGAGAGAGCTGGCTGCTTTGCGGAAATCCGCCCGGCCCCAGAGTTTTATAGGTCGCCATTTGAATGGAACATTAGCGTTGACTCAAATACCCACCCAGCCACAAGGTTTTGCCTCATGTACCGAAAAAGGAATCAACTTAGAGAGGCCCGTCCCAGACCGGAAGGCCGTATTCTGATTGCCGATGACGATCCAGTCATTCGTACTGTATTAGCGATGCGCCTGCTTCGTGAAGGCTACATAGTGGCCGGCGAGGCCAGCAGCGGCGTTGAGACCTTGCGCCTTGCCCAAAGCTGCTCCCCCTCTTTGATATTGCTGGATCTGGATATGCCGTTGATGGAGGGATTGTCTACCTTGCGACGATTGCGTGAGGAGCATCCTTCGTTACCGGTACTCGTGTTAAGCACCCTTGATGCTAATGTGTACAGTTATCGCTGCATTCGCCTGGGCGCTAAAGGCTTTATTAGCAAAAACGTCGGCGTTACGTTGATTTTGAATGCTATTAATCAGGTATTGGAGGGACGAATGCTGTTTCCCTACCAAACCACCGCCGGCGTCGCTAGTGATTTGTCCGACGGCGAGATTGTCGCGCTTCGCTGCTTGGTTCTGGGCGGTAGTCACGACAGTATTGCATCAGCCTTAATGATCACCGCGACCGATGCTCAGAAGATCAACAATCGCCTCAATGCTAAATTGGGCATGACTGGCAATGATGAGTTGATCAGCTTTGGTCGGAGCTTGACGTGGAGTTGAGCTATGCGCAAACGATCCGTTCGAGGACAGGAGTCCCTATGTCGATTCGTAGCAGATTTTTTTCATTCAACGGCAATCGGAGTGTTCTTCGCTATCGCGTGTTACTCCTCATATTCAGCTGTTGCTTTTCCATGCAGCAGGTATTAGCCGCGCAAAGCTTACATTTAGAGCCGCAAGCTAACTTGCCCTTGATCAGGCTCGAATTGTCCGCAGATGATTTGACGTGGTTACAAACGCGCCGAGTGATCCGTCTTGGTGTGAGTGAGCACGACTACGGTCCATTATCCATATTGCGCAAACATAAACTTAAAGGATTAATGGCTGATTATTTATCAATCATCACCAGTAGTTTAGGTCTAACCGTCGAAATACAGACTTACCCTGATGGTCAAAGTGCACTGCAAGCACTCCGAGCAGGGAAAGTAGATGTGCTGGGCTCAGGCTCTTCTTACGAAGCCCAATTGCCAGGCCTTTTATTGTCCGCTCCTTACTCAGTGAATCAACCGGTATTGGTCGGTCGCGATGAAAGCATCGCAGGCCGTCTGTTGAACGCTCGATCGAAAATGGCCATGGTGGACGGGTATGCCCCCATTGACGAATTACACTCAAGATTTCCCAATGTGCAATTACAGCCCTATTCCTCCGTGCGCGAGGCGTTGCATGCTGTGGAATATAAGCATGCTGATTGGGCGGTTTGTGATGCGGTGACCGTTGCTTACCAGATGGGCCTAGGTGAGCTCCCTAATTTACGTATGCGTCCGTTAACGGGAGTACAAGCACCGGGCTACAGTTTTGTGTTTCGGGCGGATGATGCGTTGTTAGTGACGCTGTTTAACCGAGTTCTTGCGCAGGTCCCTCAAGTGACCCAGGCGGATATTCTGTCCAACTGGGGCGGAAGCCCGCGTTTTGATTCATTGCGCGCCACACCCTACACCCCGGAGCAGATACGTTGGCTGGTGACTCGCCCTGAGGTGCGTGTGGTGGTTAACGGCGCACTTCCGCCTTACAGTTTTTTTGACGATGATGGCAACTTTAGCGGCCTGGTCGCAGATTTGTTATATGAAGTCGGACTGCGTAGCGGTTTGCGCTTCAAGGTGATCGAGCGCAGCACAGCGACCGAAAGTCTTGACATGCTCGCTGATGGCGAGGCGGACCTATCACCCATTGTGCTACTCACGGCTGACCTTCAGGCCTCCAGCAATTACACCGAGCCGTTTGCAACCAGCAGTTTTGCATTGGTCGGCGTACGCGGCATCACCCCCAATAGTCTGGCTGACCCGCAGATTCAGCAAGTGTCGCTGACACGGGGCTCACCCATCATCGCTTGGCTGCATAAACAGTACCCGCATATTCAGATCCACGAAGCCGATAGCCCCCTGGAAAGCCTGGTCGCAGTGGCCAATCACGACGTTGATGCGGCGATAGTGTTGCTGCCTTTGGCGCGTTATCTGATCAATCAATACTTCGCCAAAACCTTAAGTGTCGTGACGTCCTTGCCGGAGCATCAAGCGGGGTTAGCCTTTGCGGTGGCGAAGGACCAAGCTCTGCTCTTAGGTGTCATAGAGGCTACGTTTGATCAGTTTGAACCCAGAATGGTGAACAATCTGTTGGAGCGATGGCAAGGGAGCCGGCCGGCGATCAGCCATATTTGGGGAAGCTATGAGCGGCGTTTACACTGGGCAGTGCTCATTGCAGCTAGCGTTTTGGGAGTACTGCTAATATGGTTTGTCTATACGGTGTATCGACGCATCCAAAGTCGGACCGAGCAGGCGCGCCAAGCCTTTCGAGGAGCACTTCTAGATGGTCTCCCCCAGCCTGTGGTAATGCGCGATGTGACCGGGGCATTTGTATTGTGTAACGACGCTTTTTATGAGGTTTTTGGTTTACAGCCGTCTGATGTTATTGGTCGCAAGTGGGAAGAAGTTAAAGGATTAGAGGGCGCTCAGGTCAACGTTCAGGCGCACGATTATGAAACGCTATTGCGCGACAACGAACCCGACATGCGTCAAGTGGAATTAAAGATTCGGGGTGAGGTGCGCAGCTATCGTCAGTGGACAGTGCCCCATAAAGATATCAACGGGCGCAGCGTAGGTTTACTCATGGGCTGGATTGACATGTCAAAAACGGAGCGTCTGCTGCGACAACTACAAGACATGCGCGATCAGGCCGTGCAAGCCAGTGAGGCCAAAAGCCGCTTTTTGGCTGTAATGAGCCATGAAATACGAACCCCCCTCAACGCTATTATCGGTCTGCTTGAGCTCACGTTAGCCCGCGTTGACAAGAATGAGCCATGGGATCGGCCCTCAATCGAGGTTGCCTACTCCTCGTCTAGGGCGCTGATGTTACTGATAGGGGATATTTTAGATTTATCCAAAATAGAGTCCGGGAAACTAGTGCTGGAGCCGCAGCGCAACAGTCCCAAGGAAATACTGCAATCGGTGGAGCGGGTCTTTCAAGGACTGGCGCGCCAGAAAGGGTTGTACTTGGAGACCGACTTGCAACTGGAGTCTGAAAATGAGGCCTGGATCGATGGCGGGCGCTTAAAGCAAGTACTGTCTAATTTAGTGAGTAACGCTATTAAATTTACTGACCGAGGAGGGATTCGCGTGTCTCTCTACACGCGCCAGGTAGAGGCTGAATTGCAGATGACCTTTATTGTGGAAGATAGTGGCATTGGAATTTCCTCAGACAATCTGCAAAAGCTATTTCAGCCGTTTAGCCAAGTCCATGAACAGGCCAGTGCTCGGGGTGGTACCGGCTTAGGGCTGGTGATTTGCCAGCAACTGGTTGAGATGATGCAAGGCGACTTGCAGTTAGCGAGCACGCCAGAGCAAGGCACACGAATTACCGTGACGCTCAGCGCACCCGCGCTGAGCGCTAGTCATCCGGAGCCTCGCCCGCTATTAACCAATAAGCGGTCAACGTTGCGAGTTTTGCTGGTCGATGATCACCCGGCCAACCGCTTATTGCTGGGTCAACAACTGGTTTTTCTCGGTCATACGGTCAAAGAGGCCGAAGATGGGCAACAGGGCTTTGCTCTGGTGGAAGCCGAGACTTTCGATGTCGTCATTACCGACTGTGATATGCCCGTCATGGATGGTTATGAATTCACTCGACACCTGCGTGAGGAGGAGCGTCATAGCGGCCGTGCTCCCCGCTTTATCGTAGGGTTCACTGCTAATGCGCAAGAATCAGAACGCCAACGGTGCTTGGCGGTGGGCATGGATGATTGCCTGTTTAAGCCTGTCAGCTTAGACATGCTTAGAGCCTGCCTGGAAAAAGCCTCAGTCGATCCGTTGTTAACCATGACGAAAATAAACTCTACTGAGAGCTCAGCGACCACGATATTCGATCTGGATATGTTCAACTCCCTTACGGGCAGTGATCCAAAACTTGCGCGTTTGTTGCTTGACAGTTTGTACACTAATAATTGTCAAGACCTTCAACGGTTTGATGAGCATTTATCCGCAAAACGCTGGTTCGATTTGGCACGCGTGGTTCATCGTGTCAGAGGTGCGGCGCGAATGGTGGGGGCTCAGGGACTGATCGAGGCAGCCAAAGTCTATGAGGAGGGATTGCGCCAGGAATTGACCGAGCAGGAAGCGACATTGCGAGCCATCCAGGTGCGCACGGCGATAGAGCGACTGCAAGAGGCCGTGGCAGGATACATGAACGCCTGAGTTCAGGGCTTACGCTGGAGCGTGAGCGCGCAAAAAAGCGTCGTAACGCCAGCCATACAGCGGTAGCAATATGAATGTCGGGGCGTCGGTTGGGTTCTATGTCGATGCCCCGCAATACTGGGCGGCAGGATTATTGAGCCCCCGCTAGCTCAAGCGTCCAACGCCCCCCCCCCCCTGCGTTCAGCTTTGGCGAGTGCAGGCAGGCATGCGCCATTCTAAGTTAACTCCTTATAAGCTGGCATGCAGGGACGTGCCGGGCCAAGTCTGTTATTGTACGTTCCTCCCCTCTAGAGAAGCCTTGATGCCCGCAGGAGCTTCATCGATTTAAGTTGCAATCAGCCCAGCAAACGTTCTGTCAGAGTGTCTACTCCGATCTAGCTGGCAATCGAAGCGCCCCCCTCGATCAGTCAGTATGTCGTCAATGTTAAGGAAATACCTACAGACAGCCAACCCAGAATGAATTGATATGGGATTAGGGTTTGGTGTTATGTTTTTGCATGAAAGAGGAAAAAGGGATGGCATTAATAAGTTGTCCCGGCTGCGGCCTTCACCAAAGCGATAAAGCCTGGACGTGTAGTGGCTGCCAACACGTGTTACGCATTCCAAAACGAGGAGTGTTTGGACGTATTTTTAAGTGGTCGTTTATTTTTTTTAATCCCATGATGGGCGGATGGATGATTTATGAATTATCCACTGCGGAATCGGCGAGCATTGAATCGCAAGCACTCATCATCACCGCGGTATGGGTGGTTGGTGGGGTCAACCTTGGCCTGCTTGTACTTTTTACCCGCCCCTCTAACGAGCCTCCCAACAATTGTCTGTAAAAACGGGCGAGGTCACGGGTTCGGCCATGGATTAAAAGCGTATCCCCCTTTCGACCCAGGGCCGTTAGCGCCCCATTGAGACCCTTGCCCAGGAGCTTGATTGTGAACCTCGATACGTTGATATTGCACTGGACTTTAGAGGTATCGAACAAGAAAAAACCTGGAAGTCGTATTGGCCTTATCACCAACATCATCCAGCGTGCAGTAAAACACAACTCGCTTCGGTATCTGTTTCTCTTCCGCCTCGCTCAGTACTTGTACTCTGGCAACGCTATGTCACGCAGCTATGCGAAACATTTGATAAAAAAGATAAACCTTAAATACGGTATTGATATCGGCATTGATGCGCAAATTGACTTCGGTTTTAGGATCGCTCACCTTCCTGGGGTGGTGATTTCAGGGCATGCTCGTATAGGTCGGAACTTTTTGGTCCGCCAAAACACAACGATTGGTATCAAGACGTTAGGGCTGGAACATTATCTGTTAGCCATCGGCGACAACGTTAGCGTCGGCGCTAATAGCTGCATTATCGGTGATCACTTGGTGATCGGTGACGATGTCACTATCGGCGCAATGACCTTGGTCAACAAAAGCATCGAGTCGGGAAGCATCTTTTACAATGCACGTTAACCGCCATTCTGCCTTCTAAGTGACGGAAAAATGAAAGTCAGAGCGACCGTCATTTGCGAAAGTGATCGGCACATCTTATTCGTTCGAAAACCTAAAGCTAAATGGGGGCTGCCTGGCGGCAAAGTTGAGGCGGATGAAACTATCGCAGAGGCAGCTGCACGAGAGCTCAAAGAAGAAACAGGATTGAAGGCAGATACGTTTCTTCTCATGTTTGAGTACGAAGCACGTCATACCCATCACTATGTTTTTGAGGCCTGCCCCTTAAACGCAGGGCTCGCCGCACCTCAGCATGAAATTACTGAGTGTATGTGGCTGGCACTAGACAAACTGAATGAATTGGACGCAAGCGATGCCACCAAATTAATTGTTAGGTCATTTGTGCGTCGCCTGTGACGCGACTATGCGCGCACTAAAATTTCCTTTTTGTCGCGCTCTTGCCTCGTTCGTAGGATGCTATACGCGGTCCGGACTGCTTGAGCAGTGAGAATGACAAGAGCAGTCAATGCTTAAACCTCGTTCGTCGCCAGTGCGCAGACAGGTGCGACATCATGCAGAGATTTAAAATTACGAATACCTCGTCGCCCAGGCTTATTCATCCTGCCTATCTTTAAAGAGGGTTTTCCTGACACCTATATCATGTGTTCAGTGGTATCGATGAATCTTTACAACGCACGGCCTTCCAACATGGTCCTGGCGAATTTCCGGGTGGCCCTAGCGCTGCTAGCCCGAAAGTCGGAAGTGAGAACCCGCTCGATCGGATGTCCACGCAGTCTGACCGTTCATTTGACTGCTGGAGGCTCACAACAAAGCTGAACCAGCCTGAACGCGAACCTAGACTACGGAAGTCGTAATGCCGACAAATAAAAACAACACGAAAACTGCAAAAACCGATTCGCCACCGATCCCAATCAACCGCTACCTGTTTCCCGTCTTCATCGGCATGCTGCTGTTGGCGATAGTGGGCATCGGCTGGCTTCTGTATGGCAGCAAGCCGGTTCCAGTCAGTTACGCGCCGCCGAGCAAGCCTTCCGTACAACAACCGGTCAAACCGAAAACTGTCGCCCTGGCACCGGCCAGCATGGTCGACGAACAGCAATGCCAAGGCTGTCACAGCGCCCAGGTCAAGGACTGGCAAGGCTCGCATCACCAACTGGCGATGCAGGCGGCCAGCGCCGAAACGATGCTCGGCGATTTCAACAACGTCACCTTCAAGGCGGAAAACGAAACCACCCGTTTCTCGCGCAAGGACGACGGTTTCTGGGTCAACACTCCGGGCATCGACGGCAAGAATGCCGACTTCAAGGTTGCCTACACCTTCGGCATCGCGCCGTTGCAGCAGTACCTGATCGAGGTCGGCGATGGCCGCCTGCAGGCGCTGGGCGTGGCCTGGGATACCGAGAAGAATCGCTGGCTCCATCTCTATCCTGGCCAGGGCGTGACCTTCAAGGACCCGCTGCACTGGAGCAAACCGAGCCAGAACGCCAACTTCATGTGCGTCGAGTGCCACACCACCGGCTACAAGCGCAATTTCGATGCGGCGAAAAACACCTTCGACGGTCAGTGGAACAGCCTCGGCGTCGCCTGCCAGGCCTGTCACGGGCCGGCATCCAACCACCTGCAATGGGCGGAGAAGAAGTCCGACCTAATCCATGCCGGATTCGCCGTCGACCTTAAGGACAAGAACGCCACGGTCGAAATCGAAACCTGCGCCCGTTGCCACGCCCGCCGCGCGCCATTGGGTGATGGTTACACCGTCGGCAAGCGCCTGATGGACGATT
>NZ_RCOB01000129.1:1474-6845 GCF_004307665.1 Pseudomonas sp. Sample_16 | reverse complement strand
ATGCGCCGCAGGCCCCGCGTTACGACGAGAGCCTGTGGCTGATTCGCAATGGCCAGGCGGGGGCGGCGCAGGCGCTGTTCGAACAATTGCAGCGCAGCAATCTGCCGGCGATTCAGCGGGCGACCCTGCTGGCCGAGTTGCCTGCCTACCCCAGCGAACAGGCACTGAAACTGGCGAGCGAAGACCTGAACAACCCGGCGCCGCAAGTACGGGAGAGTGCCGTGCATGCGGTCAGCGCCTTCCTGCCACCACCGGAGCGGGCGCAGTTGCTGTCGCCATTGCTGAGCGATCCGGTGAAAGCCGTGCGCATTGCCGCCGCGCGGGATTTGCTCGGCGTGGAGCGCAATGGCCTGGGCGCTGCGCAAGGCAACTGGAACAGCGCCATCGCCGAGTACGAGGTGGTGCAGAAAAGCCTGCTGGAACGCGCCGAAGCCAATCTCAACCTGGCGTTGCTGTATCAGGCCAGCGGTCGCAATGGCGAGGTGGAAGGCCTGCTGCGCTCGGCGCTTCTACACGATCCGGACTTCTACCCGGCGCTGGTGACGCTGGTGCAGTGGCTGGAGGGCAATGGCCGCAATCAGGAGGCACAAACGCTGCTGGCGCAAAGCCTCAAAGAGCACCCCAACGCCGCCCTGCTGCAACACACCCAGGGCCTGGCGCTGGTACGCGCCGGGCAGACCGCCCAGGCCATGCCCTACCTGCACAAGGCCGCGCAACTGGAACCGCAGACCGCGCAATATGGCTACGTGCTGGCGGTGGCATTGCATGACAGCGGCAAGGTCGAGCAAGCCTGTGCAGAGCTGGAGCGCTTGTTGAAACTCGCCCCCACCAACCGCAACGCCCGCCTGGCGCTGATCCAGTACTACCTCAACAACGGCCAGGAGGCCAAGGCGCAGGTGCTGCTGCAGGGCTGGAAGAACTTAAACAGAGGGGATCCGGCCTTGAAATGATGCGCCTGGTGCAGGCTTCGGCGCAACGGACTCAAGGATTGACCATGATCCCCCCTGCACAACTTTCAGCTTCCATCTCTCCGCGCATCCAGATGTCGAACTTGGTAAGCAGCCTTTGCGACAGCGAATGCCCGGTAAGCGTACAGATGCCCAAGCGGCGTTAACTTCACCGAACAACGCCCGCGTTATCGTCCTAACGTTCCCGCGGCTAATGAGCGCCCCGATGAAGACCTCATGGCGAGTGCCGGGATTAAAAAAGAGCCCAATATACTCAAATACGCCCTAAGGAGGCTTGATATGACATTTAACCATCGCATTCCCGTGACCAATTCAGTCGACATGGCAATGCAAATTGTTGCTGCTCTGATCGCCGCAGGCCTACTGCCAAACGACGGCGAAATCATGACTGAGACACAGCGAAAGATTGCCAGCATCCTTAGAGAGCATCTGCCAGTCGCTGCTCCCTATTGCGAGTGTCATTGATCAGGCCGGTCGCTCGACATCGCTGTTCAGGACTTCAGAACGCTTTCAGGATCGCCCTACAGACTCGATATAGAAAGCTAGGAACTATGCGTGCAGCGGGACTCGTCCCGGTCCTAAATTACTGATGAGCATTTATGAACGATCAAAGTCAAGAGCCATACAACCTACAAATTAGTCAGATCCTTACGATAACGCTGGATCAGCTCCTATCGTATTTAAACAATAATGATTGTATGCATCCCTGTGCCGCTTGCGGAAAATCGAATTGGAGCATACCTCTGGCAGACAACATGCCAGCGATTTATATGACGCCTAGTGTCAGAAATCCATCAATTTCGGCTTGGGCATTTCATGTTAATTGTAATGAGTGTGGCGGCATAAAAATATTTAATGCCGCCCGTGTTCGTGAGTATGTCTTCGCCAATCAGGGGGGGGAAGACATAACCCACACTGCGATGCCAATCGACCACCCATTAGCGGAAGTACAATCGCTGGAAATCCGCACAATCCAGCTCGAAGACCATACTAAAAATATCCAGGAAGATATTGAGTCGCTGGAAGGTGAGCTTCAGACATTTCGCACCGAGACCAAGGGCGAACTTTCTTCATTGCGCGATGAATTTTCAAGCGTTCGAGCGGAGATACAGCAAGAATTCACCTGTACAAGGCAAGACATGAAAAAGGAATCGCGAGTGCGTTTTTGGGTATTGATGCTCATCACCGGCGGACTCGCAAGTTTGATGATAAGAGGCTTCGGCTGGGTATAGCCACGCGCAATGGGCTAATGCACGTGCGATGATCGATGAAAAATTTCAAGGTTATCCCAGTCCGTCTAGCCTATCCGATGCCTCAGAACAATACCCACTCGCTGCAGGCGACAATAATGTACAGGGTCGTCGTAACCGCGTTATTCGGAATTTTATTATTTGCTGCCAGTCAAGGAGATGCCGTCGACACGGAAATGGCCCGACAATTACTAGCGACGTTTAGCGGCTTTTTCAATTTGTAGTTCATGCTGCCCTGCCTACCGCGGGGCTTTTTTTGAACGAAACCAAGAAAAAACAAGCTCGCAAATACCCCTTTACCGCTGAGCGGATGGTTACGTTGGACGGCACGAGCGCTCCATACCGCAGTGAGTCCCAGGATAAAAGCACGCCGCCAATGCCACTATCCTGAGCCACGCTCAAGCTGTCCTGCACCATCCTCTTGAGGGGAAGCGTCCTTCGAAAAAATTACCAATGTTAGGTTAGGTGAAAGCTTCTTAAGTCGTTGCGCACCACATTTTAAAATGTCTCGTTTGAAATATGCCGTCCACGTGTACTGGGAGCTGCGTACGCAGCCACTGAGGTAGGTCTCTATCTCCGCTTCCGTCAACTCGGCGACGGTAGCTATTTCTCTGGATGTAGGCCGAAATTCCATTATCGATTTCCTTCCCGCCTAACGGGTCATTTAAGCAGTTGGTCAGAGCCTTGTTCACGTCAGCTATCAGCATTTTCGCGGCACGATGTAAACCCAAGCCGGTATGGTTTTCGCGTATGCAGCGATTCGTTAACTAGACCGCCATTGATTGTCCGATCGCGTAATAGCGTTTGTGCCTGACTAACCTGCCGGCCGGACACAGTCAAGGTACTGCGGGAAACGGGCAACATCTGTAGGCTTTTTCTGAAAACTTCGAAAGCGGCATGAAAAAGTGCCCCCCCTTGTCGCGACCTTTTTCCTAAACCTATGGCGCGCTGAATTAAGCGCCTAAACCATCCAACAGCTTTGTTCTTCACATGGCTGCAGGCCTCAATGAACAACAAATCAGGATTTGGCGCGGATAAACACCGACTGCGTTATTTTGAGGAGCACTTGCTGTCGCCGACCGGAAAGACAAAACCTATCAACACTTGAGGGGGGGCCGGTTATTCGGATGGAAAACGGCTCGATTAAAACTTCAAACGAGCCTGTTCGCCGGGCAGTTGTTTTCACTGGCCTGGTTTAAATTTAAGCTGTTTGGCTGCAGCCTCAGCCAGGTCCGGAGGCAGGAAATCTTTGTCCGGATTGTAATCACCCTTAAGCCAGTGGGTCAGATTATGTAAGTCTTGTGGACTCAGCGTTCCGACCTGTTGCTTCAGGCGCAAAGTATCGAGGATGTAATCATAGCGGGTGTTGTTGTAGTCCCGTACCGAGCTGTAGAGCTGGCGCTGCGCATCCAACACATCGACGATGTTGCGCGTCCCTACCTGATATCCGATTTCAGTCGCTTCCACTGCGCTTTGGTTAGAAATGATTGATTGTTTGCGCGCCCGTACCTGCTCAACGTCAGTATTGACGGCACGATACAGGTCACGGGTGTTTTCCACGATGGCGCGAAGCAGCGATTCGCGTTGTTGCTCTGTTTGCTCTAATTGCGCATACGATTGACGCACCTGGGAATTGATCAAGCCGCCACTGTAGATTGGGATATTCAGCTGCAAGCCGATCGAGGATTGCGCGACATCGCCTTTGTACGGTTGACCCAACGCGCTGGGGTTGCTGAACCCCAATGCATCATTGTCGCCTTTCTCGTACCGAGCGACCATATCGACGGTTGGTGCGTGGCCAGCCTTGCGCTGATTAAGAGTTTGTTCGGCGGCACTGACTGCATAGTTGCTGGCCTGCAGATTGAGGTTTTGTTGAGCCGCGGTATCAACCCAATCCTTAGCATTGTTTGGTGCTGGCGGTAGGATCGGCAGACTATGGGAAATACCCCAGATCGCGTTGTATCGCCGGTTAGTGAGGTTCACCAGGGCTTCGAAAGCATCATCCACCTGGCGCTGGGCAACGATGCGGTTGACCCGTGCCGTGTCGTAGCTAGCTTGTGAGTTCAGCACATCGGTCTTATCCGCGAGGCCAACCTTAAAACGCTCATTGGACTGATCGAGCTGGCGCTTGAACGCGGCCTCTTCGGCCTTGGTCGAAGCCAGGTTATCTTGGCTACGTAGCACATTAAAATAACTGTCTGCGGTTTGCAGAATGAGGTTTTGCTGGGCTGCTGAGAGCTGTAGCGCCGCCTGTTCATTCACATCCTTGGCCGCCTGGAACTGAAACCAGCGATCGGCACGAAACAGCGGTTGCGCCAGGGTGGCTTGGTACGAATGCTCGTAGCGATTTGCAGCAGCCGAAGGCTGGTCGATCGAGGTGCGAACACTGGCAGTTTCTGCGCTACCGGACAGATTGGGCAACAGCCCGGCGCGAGCTTGCGGTACGACTTCCTTCTGCACGCCATACTGGGCGATGGCGGCAGCGAGATCAGCGTTGTTTGCTACAGCCTCTTGATAGACGCTCACCAGATCATTATTGGCTGACAACGGAGCTTCAGCTGCCCAGGGCATGGTATTGGATGCACAAAACACAGCAATACCCAGTGAAAATTTGCGCAGCATGTGATGATTCCTAAACATGTATAAAACCGTGAAAAATTTTGCACCTAAGAATGGCGCCACCATTACAGCGTCAAGACGCGGTTAGGTAAGGAGGTGATAAGCTTGTTCGCGAATGCATTCGAGCGGCAGTAAGAACCCGTAGTTACGTCTGATACGAGCCAGCAATACCTTCGCATTCAGCTTCAGGTGTCGCACGGATGGCGGCCAGGTATGAACCGCGCCGATTGAGCAGCAATACGGATGTGGCGACACCGACGGTTGCCTTCTCTCCCCCTCGCCAATACGGCCCGTTACCCAGTGAAAGGCAAGCCAGGGTATGTCATGGGAGGGGGATGGCCTGATGCATTACTATTAAGGTTGCAACCCACCGTCGCGCAGACGAACCGGATTCATCTTGAGGTCGCCTGCAGCACCGGCGGGCTAAAAATCACAGATAGACCAACTCGATAGTGGCCGAGCCATCCAAATTAATCGCGTTATTGGTGTCTAGGGTATTCCTTGGCGCAATCGTTGGCGTCACGGTCAGGTCGA
>NZ_RCOB01000129.1:0-1374 GCF_004307665.1 Pseudomonas sp. Sample_16 | reverse complement strand
TTGAGCATGATAATTCTGTACCAACCAATCTTATTACCCGCTCCATCGGTACCGAGCCCATACCGTATGTTACCCCCAGTGCTTGTACCGCTTCGATTGTCAATCCCCCTAAATCCTACGTAAGCCGGCCCGGTGCAAGCTATGCTCATGGGATGACCAGTACTCACGGGCAGTAGGGTCTCGCCGGTAGGATTCAAAGCAATTGATGAACCAAAATCAAAATTTGCGTCGGCGATGGCGATGTCGCATGCGGCCGGCGTGATTTTGCCATCCACCCCCATTTCAGTCGAAGTGGCGGCAAAGGTCAAAGGCGTTAAAAGCATGAAGGGTATGACTAAAAATTTTCTCATGGACGTGGTCTCAAGGCGAAAATTAATAACACCGCGATTCAAAGCTACCGGCGCAGCCTGGTGAGCTGAACCTTGGCCTGCGGAAGGTTTTGCCGCTTTACAAACGCTATTCCACTCAACGGGGCTTTGCTGTAGGAAAACCCTCAACTTGAGCGCCCCCCCCCCAACCACCCCTGTATCAATGACTGCATCCGCGTGACAGAAAAATATACACAAGCTATACACGTCTCCTTTAAGCGCGTAACGGCAAATTAAGGATGAATTAAGTTATAACAACTAGCCTTGACCCCCGTATCCGGCATCTCAAGAGAAACCTCATGAAAACCGCGCTCGCACTCTCTATGGCTCTGCCCCTCACTGTCGGCTTGGCTCAGGCCGATGACTTGCATTTCGAACAGGTTCCGCAGTTGGTCAAAGAGGGCAAAATCAAGCCTCTGAGCACCTTGAATCAGGCTGTGATGAAATTGCATCCGGGAGCCACAATCACCGACACCGATCTGGATAACCACTTCAACGGTTACACTTATGAAGTTGAAGTGCTCGATACCAACGGTGCTGAGTGGGACGTGGACTTAAATGCCGCAACCGGGGCAGTATTGAAAAACCAGCAAGATAATTGACATGACCTCCATCGAAGCGTCGTGAGTCATGCGCTTTCGGACAGAAGTGCAACACAACGATAGTGTTGCCCAGCTCTGCGCAGCGATGCGGCATGGCGGGAGGACTGTACATGCCCCGGCATCCTGAGCTTGAATTCGATTAGAGATCTTCCCTAGCTCAGGTCTAATCGATGACCGGTCTAACCTTTCCCCGGACGATTTTAGGACTCCATTCGCATGGGCTTCGCTAGCGTGGCGAGCCGTTGTAGGCCTTCGCGCTTAAATTCGTCAGAGTTGAGGGATTTCCCTACAGCCTTTGGGTGGCGGTTACGTTTGAATGTTTTTCGGAAACCGACAAACAGTGGCCCGGCGTGAGGCATCACTTCAGGGCCTTGCGCGTCGGTTTTCGCCTCTCTGCCCCTGCC
>NZ_RCOB01000041.1:0-31440 GCF_004307665.1 Pseudomonas sp. Sample_16 | reverse complement strand
AGCGTCTACGAGAGCGTCAAGCAGACCATCGCCCGTCATCCTTCGGAAACCGAAGAGCGCATGACTGTGCGCCTGCTGGCCTACGCACTCTGGTACAACGAGCAACTGTCTTTTGGCCGTGGTCTGTCAGAAGTGGATGAACCGGCCTTGTGGGAAAAAAGTCTGGATGACCGCGTCCTGCACTGGATCGAAGTCGGCCAGCCGGATGCCGAGCGCCTGACCTGGTGTTCGCGTCGCACCGAGCGCACCAGTCTGCTGGCTTACGGTAGCCTGCGCGTCTGGGAAGGCAAAGTGGTGCCGGCGGTGAAGAACCTGAAAAACGTCAACATCGCGGCCGTGCCTCAAGAAGTGCTGGAAACCTTGGCCAAAGACATGCCCCGCGTCATCAAGTGGGACGTAATGATCAGTGAAGGGACGATTTTCGTAACCGACGATCGCGGTCAACACGAAGTCCAGCTGACCTGGCTGCTGGGCGAACGCGGCTGAGGCTGCGCCATTCCCCAGATATCCCACATTCTAGAGAAGCACCTGTCACCCCATGCGCATCGAACCTCGCCTGTTGCCCGACACCTTGCCCTTCCTCGGTGATATTCCACCTTTGCTGACCCGCCTGTATGCGGCGCGGGGTGTGCAATCCGAAGCCGAACTGGACAAGAGCCTGGCGCGGTTGATCCCGTTCCAGAAGCTTAAGGGCATCGAGGCGGCGGTGGATCTGTTGGTAGTCGCCCTCGAGCAACGTCAGCGGATCCTGATCGTCGGCGACTTTGACGCCGATGGCGCGACGGCCAGTACCGTGGGCACTTTGGGCCTGCGTTTGCTGGGTGCGGCGCATGTCGATTATCTGGTGCCCAATCGATTCGACTACGGCTACGGCCTGACGCCGGAAATCGTCGCGGTGGCACTGGAGCGCCAGCCGCATTTGTTGATCACGGTGGACAACGGCATCTCCAGTGTCGATGGCGTGGCGGCGGCGAAGAAGGCCGGGCTCAACGTACTGGTCACCGATCACCACTTGCCCGGCGACGAATTGCCGTTGGCCGATGCCATCGTCAATCCGAACCAGCCGGGATGTGAATTCCCGAGCAAGGCGCTGGCCGGTGTCGGGGTGATTTTTTATGTGCTGATGGCTTTGCGCGCGCGGTTGCGCGAGCTCGGCTGGTACACGGACAAGCCGCAACCGAACATCGGCGAGCTGCTGGATCTGGTGGCGCTGGGCAGTGTTGCCGATGTGGTGCCACTGGATGCCAACAACCGGATTCTGGTGCATCAGGGCCTGGAACGGATTCGAGCAGGCCGTGCCCGGCCGGGCGTCAAGGCGATCCTGGAAGTGGCCAAGCGTGATCATGCGCGCATTACCTCGACCGACCTGGGCTTTATTGTCGGTCCGCGCCTGAACGCGGCAGGTCGTCTGGATGACATGAGTCTGGGCATCGAATGCCTGCTGACCGAAGACGCCGGCCTGGCCCGTGAAATGGCTGCCCAACTGGACGGCATGAACCAGGACCGCAAATCCATCGAACAGGGCATGCAGCGTGAAGCGCTGGCCCAGCTCAAGGACCTGCCGCTGGAATCGATGCCGTTCGGTTTGTGCCTGTTCGATCCTGAGTGGCACCAGGGCGTCATCGGTATCCTCGCGTCGCGCATGAAAGAACGCTACTTCCGTCCGACCATCGCTTTTGCCGATGCTGGCGATGGTCTGCTCAAGGGCTCGGGACGTTCGGTGCAGGGCTTTCACATCCGCGATGCACTGAGTGTGGTCGCGGCGCAGCATCCGAACCTGATCACCAAGTACGGCGGTCATGCGATGGCGGCGGGCCTTACGCTGGCGCAAGACAACTTTCCGTTGTTCGCCGAGGCGTTTGACGCTGAAGTCCGCCGGCAATTGCGTGAAGAAGACCTGACCGGGCGCCTGCTGTCGGACGGCACCCTGGCGGTCGAGGAGTTTCACCTGGAGCTTGCCCGGGCACTGCGCCATGCCGGGCCTTGGGGACAGCACTTTCCTGAGCCGCTGTTTCACGGGGTGTTTCAACTGGTGGAGCAGCGCGTGGTTGGCGAACGGCACCTCAAAGTGGTACTGAGGAGCGAGTGTGGTTCGGTCAAGCTCGACGGCATTGCCTTTGGCATCGACCGCGACGTCTGGCCGAATCCGACCATCAAGTGGGTCGAATTGGCTTACAAACTCGACGTCAACGAGTTTCGTGGAAACGAGACGGTTCAGTTGATGATTGCCCACATAGAACCGCGTTGACCCCTTCGCGGGCAAGCCTCGCTCCTACGGATTACCGAAATCTGTAGGCGCGAGGTTTGCCCGCGAAAGCGATCTTTCTGACTCGCAACCTTTCTGAACCCTCCCTCATCCCTCGATGTCGACTAGGCTCTAAGCACTGCTTGATTTTCCTTGTGACGTCTTGTCGAATTCTTTTGCCCGCGGGGGCGGGTGTTGTACCTTTTTCCTGTCACTCGTCGACTTTCAAACAGAACCCTGGAGCCTGCCCACTGATTCGAGAGGTGCCCCATGAGTCTGCTGCTTGAACCCTATACCCTTCGCCAATTGACCCTGCTCAACCGCATTGCGGTGTCGCCAATGTGCCAGTATTCGAGCGTCGATGGTCTGGCCAATGATTGGCACCTGGTCCACCTCGGCAGCCGTGCCATCGGCGGGGCCGGGCTGGTGTTTACCGAAGCCACGGCGGTCACGGCCGACGGGCGGATTACCGCGCAGGACCTTGGTCTGTGGAACGATGAGCAGATCGAGCCGCTGCAACGCATCACTCGCTTCATTGCCGCCCAGGGTGGCGTTGCGGGTATCCAGTTGGCCCATGCCGGTCGCAAGGCCAGCACCTGGCGCCCTTGGCTCGGCAAACATGGCAGCGTAAAACCTGAAGACGGTGGCTGGTTGCCGGTCGGGCCGTCGCCCATTGCTTTTGATCCACAGCACACGCAACCCAAACAGCTTGACGATGGTGAAATCGCTGATGTGATTCAGGCCTTCGTCGATTCCGCCAAGCGCGCGTTGGCCGCCGGTTTCAAAGTAGTGGAAGTGCATGCGGCCCATGGTTATCTGTTGCATCAATTCCTCTCACCGCTGAGTAATCAGCGGCGCGATCAATGGGGCGGCTCGTTCGAAAACCGCATTCGCCTGGTGTTGCAAGTTACCGAAGCCGTGCGCGCGGTGTGGCCGCAAGAGTTGCCGCTGTTTGTCCGGGTCTCGGCCACGGACTGGGTCGAGGATGGCTGGAACCCGGATGAAACCGTCGAGCTGGCGCGACGCCTGAAAACCCTGGGGGTCGATTTGATCGATGTTTCGTCGGGTGGCACGGCGGTCAACGCGGAAATTCCGACCGGCCCTGGTTATCAGACGCGCTTCGCGGAAAAGGTCCGCAAGGAAGCGGAAATCGCCACCGGCACTGTCGGCATGATTACCGAGCCGGCACAGGCCGAACACATTCTGCGCACCTGTCAGGCGGATATCATTTTCCTGGCCCGTGAGTTGTTGCGCGACCCGTACTGGCCGCTGCATGCGGACGACGATCTCGGGGGACGCAAGGCCATCTGGCCGGCGCAGTACCAACGGGCTACTCATCGTGATCAACCCATTCATGAATCTGATCTGCGTGAATGATTGCGCCGTTACGAAAAAAGCCCCTGAATCGTGAGATTCAGGGGCTTTTGTTTGATCGGGAAACCAATCAGGCCGCTTCGATCTTGCTGCGGTTTTGCTCGACCTTGTTCAGGTAGTCCTTGAGCTTGTCCTGTTCCTCCGGCGTGGTTAACAGGCCTAGCTTGCTGCGGCGCCACAGAATGTCATGGGCGGTGGTGGCCCATTCTTCGCTGCACAGGTAGTCAACTTCGCGGGTATAGAGACCGCCGCCGATGTGTTCGCCCAGATCGCCAAGGTCCTGCACCCCTTCGAGCATGCGCCAGGTCCGGCTGCCGTAGGTGGTGGCCCAGCGACGCGAGATTTCGGTCGGAACCCAGTCGAACCGGTCACGAATTTTCGAGCTCAACGCCTGCGGGGTCGTCATGTCTTCGCCGCCTGGCAGGGGCGAATCGGCGGTCCAGCTCGGTTTGATGTGCGAGAAGTACGGTGTCAATTGCGCCAACGCCGACTCGGCCAGTTTGCGGTACGTGGTCAGCTTGCCGCCGAATACCGACAGCAACGGGGCTTCTTCGCCGGAGCCCGACAGGGCGAGGGTGTAATCACGAGTCACCGCCGACGGATTGTCCGATTCGTCGTTGCACAGCGGACGCACGCCGGAATAACTGTGCAGGATATCGTCCCGGCTGATCTGTTTTTTGAAGTGGGCGTTGACCACTTTCAACAGGTAATCGGTTTCGCCATCGGTGATTGCAACCGCGGCAGGGTCGCCGGTGTACTCGCGGTCGGTGGTGCCGATCAGGGTGAAGTGGTTCAGGTACGGAATGGTGAACACGATGCGCTGGTCTTCGTTTTGCAGAATGTGCGCATGTTCGCCTTCGTACAGCTTCGGCACGATCAGGTGGCTGCCCTGGATCAGACGGATGCCGTACGGCGATTCCATTTTCAGGTCATCACGAATGAACTTGGCGACCCAGGGGCCGGCCGCGTTCACCAGTGCCTTGGCACGAATCGAAAACAGGCTGCCGTCGGCGCGTTCCAGGTGCAGGTGCCACAGCCCCTTGGTGCGACGAGCGCTGACGCAACGGGTCTGAGTATGAACGTGGGCACCTTTTTCCCGGGCTTCCATGGCATTGAGCACTACCAGGCGCGCATCGTCGACCCAGCAGTCGGAATACTCGAAGCCTTTGGTGATTTCGCTTTTCAGTGCGCTGTCCGCAGCAAACTTCAGGCTTTTCGAGCCCTGGAGTTGTTCGCGTTTGCCGAGGTTGTCATACAGAAACAGCCCGGCGCGGATCATCCAGGCTGGACGCAGATGAGGGCGGTGCGGCAACACGAAGCGCATTTGCTTGACGATATGCGGCGCCTTGGCCAGCAGCACTTCGCGCTCGGCCAACGCTTCGCGCACCAGACGAAATTCGTAATGTTCGAGGTAGCGCAGGCCGCCATGGATCAGCTTGCTGCTGGCTGACGATGTGTGGCTGGCCAAGTCATCCTTTTCGCAAAGGAACACTGAAAGGCCACGGCCTGCGGCGTCCGCTGCGATCCCTACACCATTGATCCCGCCACCAATGACGGCGATATCGTAGACCTCGGCAAGAGGGGGCGTAGGCAAGGTGGAAGTGGGCATCGGCTAAGGCCTCGGGTGTTTTTGATTTTCTGTATTTGATTACGAACATAAATGTTCATTTGCGAAAATACTAGCCCATAAAGATGCGCACAGCCAGTCAGCTTCGATTGAAAATACTCATCGAAGGGCGGTGAAAGGAAAATTTACGAACATTGAAGCGTTAGCGGAGGGCTTTTGTGGCGAGGGAGCTTGCTCCCGCTCGGCGGCGAAGCCGTCGCATTGACGGCTGATCCGATGATTCTGAGGGAACTCGATTGAATGGTGGAAGGGCTGCCTCGCAGCCCAACGGGAGCAAGCTCCCTCGCCACAGGGGAGGGGGGTGCTTAAACGACTTCCAATCTAACCTTGTGCTGGCTCAACAACTGCGCCAGCGCCGGGGAAGGCTGCTGATCGGTCACCAGGCAATCGACCAGGCTGATCGGCCCCAGGCGAATCATGGCGTTGCGCCCGAATTTGCTGGAGTCGGCGGCGAGGATCACTTGTCGGGCATTGGCGATGATCGCCTGGGACACCCGCACTTCCTGATAATCGAAATCCAGCAAACTGCCGTCTTCATCGATGCCGCTGATCCCGACCAGGGCGAAGTCGACCTTGAACTGGTTGATGAAATCGACACTGGCCTGACCCACCACGCCACCGTCACGCCGCACGTTGCCGCCGGTCAGCAGCACGTCGAAGTCGTCCTTGGCACTGAGCATCGAGGCCACATGCAGGTTGTTGGTGATGATCTTCAGATGGTTGTGATTGAGCAGGGCGCGGGCGATGGATTCGGTCGTCGTGCCGATGTTGATGAACAGCGACGCGTGATCCGGGATCTGTGCGGCAATGGCTTCGCCGATACGCTGCTTTTCATCGCGCATCTGATCGGCACGCATGGCGTAAGCGGTGTTTTCGACACTGGAGTCGTAAGCCGCGCCGCCGTGGTAACGACGCAGCAAATTGGCTTCCGCGAGCTGATTGATATCGCGGCGGATGGTTTGCGGAGTAACAACGAACAGCGTGGCCATTTCCTCGATACTGACGTAGCCGCGTTCGCGAACCAGTTCGAGGATTTGCTGCTGACGGGGAGGCAGATTCATGGGGCGTCCTTTGGGCTGCCGTGCAAAATTTGCCCATGATGCCGCAGGAATCCGCTCCCTGCCAGTTACATACAGATGCGAGTCTGCTGGTTGGCTTATTCAGCTTCGTCTTCAGAGGCCCAATCGCGAGTGCGGCTGACCGCTTTTTTCCAGCCGGCGTAAAGCTTTTCCTTCGCCGCTTCGTCCAGGGTCGGTTCGAACTTGCGCTCGATCACAGCCTTGCCGCGCAACTCTTCCAGGCTACCCCAGAAGCCACACGCCAGGCCGGCCAGGTAAGCGGCACCCAGCGCCGTGGTTTCACGCATTTGCGGGCGCTCGACCTGAGTACCGAGAATGTCGGCCTGGAACTGCATGAGGAAGTTGTTCGCTACCGCTCCACCATCCACGCGCAGGGCCTTGAGGCGTTCGCCGGAGTCTTGCTGCATGGCGTCGAGCACGTCGCGAGTCTGATAGGCGATCGACTCCAGTGCGGCACGGATGATGTGATCCACGCGTACACCGCGGGTCAGGCCGAACAGCGCGCCACGGGCATACGGGTCCCAGTAGGGAGCGCCAAGACCGGTAAAGGCCGGCACCAGGTACACGCCGTTGCTGTCCTTGACCTTGTTGGCGAAGTATTCAGTGTCGTGGGCGTCGTTGATGATCTTCAACTCGTCACGCAGCCATTGCACGGTGGAGCCGCCGTTGAACACCGCGCCTTCCAGCGCATAGGCCACTTCGCCGCGCGGGCCGCAGGCGATGGTGGTGAGCATGCCGTGGTTGGATTTCACGGCTTTGTCGCCGGTGTTCATCAACAGGAAGCAGCCGGTGCCGTAGGTGTTTTTGGCCTGACCGGCCTCGACACACATCTGGCCGAACAACGCCGCTTGCTGATCGCCAGCGATACCGCCGATGGCGATGCCGCTTTTGGTCTGGCCGTAGATTTCCGATGACGACTTCACTTGCGGCAGCATTTCCCGGGGGATATCCAGCACCTCCAGCATCTTCGTATCCCACTCCAGGGTGTGGATGTTGAAGAGCATGGTGCGCGAGGCGTTGGTGTAGTCGGTGACATGCACTTTGCCGCCGGTAAATTTCCAGATCAGCCAGCTGTCGACGGTTCCGAACAGCAATTCACCGTTGCGCGCGCGCTCACGGCTGCCTTCGACGTTGTCGAGAATCCATTTGAGCTTGGTGCCGGAAAAGTACGGGTCGGTGACCAGGCCCGTGGTGTCGCTGATGTATTGCTCATGGCCATCGCGCTTGAGCTGCTGGCAGATTTCGGTGCTGCGTCGGCACTGCCATACAATGGCGTTGTAGATCGGACGCCCGGTGTTCTTGTCCCAGACCACCGTGGTTTCACGCTGGTTGGTGATACCGATGGCCGCGACCTGATCGTGATGCAGGCCGGCTTGCGCCAGCGCCTCGACCATCACCGCGCTTTGCGTGGCAAAGATCTCCATCGGGTCATGTTCGACCCAGCCGGCTTGCGGGTAGTGCTGTGCGAACTCCCGCTGGGCGGTGCAGACCACGTTGGCGTCGCGGTCGAAAATGATCGCGCGGGAGCTGGTCGTACCCTGATCGAGGGCAATGATGTAGTTCTTATTCTGAGTGTCGGTCATGTCGATTGCCTTGGACGAAATATGGGAGCGAGTGCTGGCGCGCGATCTGTTCGGCAGGATCATGCGCCAACGGTATCAAGAAATTCTCGGTTTGCCGTCAATGGCCGGTGTTGCTTCCTTCATTGCGGGCTCGGTGCTCGGTAGATGGCGGGCGATCAAGCCGCGATAAGCGGCTGCACCCAGGCAGGCACCGACGATCGGTGCAAATATCGGAATCAGGAAATACGGAATATCGCGATCGCCGGTGAAGGAAATATCGCCCCACCCCGTGAAGAAAGTCATCAGCTTGGGGCCGAAGTCGCGCGCAGGGTTCATCGCGAAACCGGTCAGCGGTCCCATCGAACTGCCAATGACCGCAATCAACAAGCCAATCAGGATCGGCGCCAGCGGGCCATTGGGCAGGCCATTGTTATCGTCGGTCAGCGACATGATCACACCCATCAGGATGGCGGTGATGATCACTTCCACCAGGAACGCTTGCGCCGTGGTCAGGCTGGGGTTGGGAAACGTGGAAAACACCGAGGCCAGTTCAAGGCTGGCTTGGGTGCCGCGAACCATATGGTGGGTTTGTTCGAAATCGAAGAAAAGGTTGCTGTACAGCGTGTACACCAACAGGGCGCCGCAAAAGGCGCCAGCGATCTGGGCAAAGATATAGAACGGCAGTTTGCGCTTTTCGAAATCGGCAAAAATGCTCAGTGCAATGCTGACGGCTGGATTGAGATGTGCTCCGGAAACCCCGGCGGTCAAGTAGATGGCCATGCTCACGCCGACGCCCCAGATGATGCTGATTTCCCACAAACCGAAGCTGGCGCCCGCGACCTTGAGCGCGGCAACACAACCCGTACCAAAAAAGATCAGCAGCGCAGTACCTAAAAATTCGGCCATGCATTGGCTCGAGAGGGACGGTTGTTGTAAAGCGGTAGTCATTGAAACCTCATTTTTTTTCTTGTCTGGCGCTTTCATTCCATCATGGTCAGAGCGCGTTTTTCCCCAAGGCAGGATCCCCATCCTGTCCCGGTTTACAGCTGGGCACTGCGGTAAGACGTTTCGTACAGTTTCATAAACGAAAAAATATAGACAAGAAACACTGCTGTCAAAGGTCGAAAGTGAACCATTGGTCATAAATAAACTATTAATCCTGTGAATGATCCCAACAGGTGCTGATTGGTGGCCTGTTCAACCGGCACCGGGATAGAGCCTTTTGCGTATCAATGTCCTAGAATTCCGCGCAAGATTTTTTTACTGTCTCCCAGTCTGGAGCTGCCATGACCCCCGCATTGGATTTGCTGAAAAAGGTTCGCGCCGAACACCGGGTGCACAGTTATGAACATGATCCGAAAGCTGCGTCTTACGGATTGGAGGCTGCAGAGAAGCTTGGACTGGACCCGGCGCAAGTGTTCAAGACTTTGCTGGCGGCCAGTGAAAAGGGTGAATTGCTGGTGGCGGTGGTGCCAGTTGGCGGCAGCCTGGATTTGAAACACCTGGCCCACGCCGCCGGGGTGAAAAAAGTCGAAATGGCCGACCCCGCAGCTGCGCAACGCGCTACGGGGTATCTGCTGGGCGGGATCAGCCCGCTGGGGCAAAAGAAGCGCTTGCGCACATTTATAGACAATTCTGCCCAGCCCTTGGCGAGCATTTTCGTCAGTGCCGGTCGGCGTGGCCTGGAGGTCGAATTGGCCCCGGCGGTGCTGGCCGAACATACTCAGGCGAAGTTCGCCGACATCGGCCGCACCTGAGGGGCTGGATACGTCGCTGTATGGGGAAAATCGGGCTGTTCTGTCACTGGTGCGTTTTTCTCGGCGACCTCATGCTCGGCGACCTGACACAGGGAGATGGTTATGCAACTCGAGTTTCATCAGGTCGACGCGTTCAGCGATCAACCATTTAGCGGCAACCCGGCAATGGTCTATCGGCTGGACGCCTGGCTCGCCGATGAGTTGATGCAGAAGATCGCCGCCGAACACAACCTTGCCGAAACGGCTTTCGTCGTACGAGAAGGGCTGGGCTGGCACATCCGCTGGTTTACCCCGTCCACCGAAGTCCCGCTGTGCGGGCACGCGACGTTGGCCAGTGCCCATGTTTTGTTCGAGATCTACAAGGAACCGGTCGAGCGCCTGGACTTCACCTGCAAGTCAGGCCCACTGAGCGTCAGTCGCGAGGGTGGACGTTTGTGGCTGGATTTTCCGACGATCATCCCGTCGGAAGTGGGCGTGACCCTCGATGTCGAGCGTGCGCTCGGCGTGGAAGCAGTAGACGTGCTCGGCTCGAATGAATTGTTCGTGGTGCTGGAGTCTGAGCAGGCCGTGCTCGATTGCAAACCGGACATGGCCGCATTGGCAAAACTGCCGTGGCTGGGCGCCATCGTCACGGCCCGGGGCAGCAAACATGATTTCGTCTCGCGCTACTTCGCGCCGGCGATTGGCATCAACGAAGACCCGGTGACCGGATCGACCCATTGCAGCCTGATTCCGTATTGGTCGAAACGTCTGGGCAAGTCGGGTTTGACGGCTTACCAGTGCTCGGCGCGGGGCGGGGAGTTGTTCTGCCGGCTGGAAGGGGATCGGGTGAAGATAGGCGGGAATGCAACGCTGGTGGCCAGCGGCACGCTGATGCTGGGCTAATGCAAATCCGTTGTAGGAGCGAGCCTGCTCGCGATAGCGGTACATCAGCCAACATTGTTGTTGAATGTGAAACCGTCATCGCGAGCAGGCTCGCTCCTACAGGGAAGGTGTTGATTAACTAACGCTGCTGTACCGCCGCACACCCGATTCAACGGTCGGAATCTGCGCCGCCATACTGCCGCTCGCCTGGAATAGCACCAGGTGTTCGGCAGAGACACGAATGCCCACCTCGGCACCGATCTGTTGATCGACATGGCTCGGGAAGATCGACTCCAGCTGGGTACCGGTCGGCAATTGCAGGCGATAGAGCGTTGATGCGCCCTGGAAAGACTTGCCGACGATTCGTACCTTCAATGCGCTGTCTGGTGCATAAACGATATCGTCCGGACGCAGCAGTACGTCCACTGCGCCGCCTACCGGCCAGGTATAGGCCCGGTTACCGCGCAACTCGCCCAGCTCGGTTTGCACCGACTCCGGGCTGCTGAGTTGGCCACGAATGAAGTACCCCTGGCCGATGAAGCTGGCCACGTAGGGCGTCAGCGGTTCGTGATAGAGGTTGTAGGGCGTATCCCACTGCTCCAGCCGTCCTTCCTTGAAAACACCCACATGATCGCTGACCGCGAAGGCTTCTTCCTGATCGTGGGTCACCAGAATCGCGCTGGTGCCACGGGCCTTGAGAATGTCGCGCACTTCGTGGCTGAGCTTGCGGCGCAGTTCGCCATCGAGATTGGAGAACGGTTCGTCGAGCAACAGCAACTGCGGCTCGGGCGCCAGGGCGCGGGCCAGGGCAACGCGTTGCTGCTGACCACCGGAGAGTTCGTGGGGGAAGCGCTTGCCGAGGCCTTTGAGGTTGACCAGCTCCAGCAACTCTTCGGTGACGCGATCCTTTTGCGGATGCTTGCGAATCCCGAAGGCGATGTTGTCGGCCACACTCAGGTGCGGAAACAATGCGTAGTCCTGGAACACCATGCCAATCCGGCGCTTCTCCGGCGAGAGGGTGAAACCGGCGCTGGAGATGGTTTCTCCTGCCAGCTGGATGTCACCTTCGTGCACCGGCTCGAAACCGGCTATGGCGCGCAGGGTGGTGGTCTTGCCGCAGCCTGAAGAACCGAGCAGGCAACCGATGTCACCGGCGTTCAAATGCAGGTTGAGGTTTTGCACCACACGCTGGTCTTGATAACCGCAGGCGAGGTTGCGCAGGTTGAGCAGTAATGGCTGGCTCATGCGTGGTGATACGCCGGTTCAACGAGAAACTCGAGCAGGGCCTTTTGTGCATGCAAGCGGTTTTCAGCTTGATCCCAGGCGACCGAGCGTGCGTCGTCGAGCAGGTCGACGCTGATTTCTTCGCCGCGGTGCGCAGGCAGGCAATGCATGAACAGCACGTCCGGCGCGGCCAGGTCGAGCAGTGCGCGGTTGACCTGGTAGGGCGCGAACAGCTGAAGGCGCTTGGCGGTCTCTTCCTCCTGGCCCATCGAGGTCCAGACGTCGGTGCTCACCAGGTGGGCGCCGCGTACGGCGTCTTGCGGATCGCGAACGATGGTCACCCGGTCCCCAGCCTTGGCCACGAATTCGGGGTTGGGCTCGTAACCTTCCGGGCAGGCAACGCGCAACTGGAAGTCGAACTGGATCGCCGCTTCTATATAGCTGTTGCACATATTGTTGCCGTCGCCGATCCAGGCCACGGTCTTGCCCTGGATCGAGCCGCGGTGTTCGAGGAAGGTCTGCATGTCGGCCAGCAACTGACAAGGATGCAGGTCGTCGGACAGACCGTTGATCACCGGTACGCGCGAGTTGGCGGCGAACTCGGTCAGATTGCTGTGGGCAAAGGTGCGGATCATCACCGCATCGAGCATGCTCGACATGACGATGGCGCAGTCGCCGATCGGTTCGCCGCGGCCCAGTTGGGTGTCACGGGGCGACAGGAATATCGCCTGGCCACCGAGCTGGATCATGCCGGCTTCGAAGGAAATGCGGGTGCGGGTCGAAGACTTTTCGAAAATCATCCCGAGCACGCGGTTTTTCAGGGGCTCGAACAGTACGCCGCGGTTACGCAGGTCTTTGAGCTCAACGCCTCGACGGATCACGCTGACCAGCTCTTCGGGCGTGCAATCCATCAGGGAGAGAAAGTGCCTTGCGCTCATCATTGACTACCTTTTTGCTACAAACCGCAGATGCTCAAAGCCTTGTTTGACGGAACAACGGGCGAGACCTGCGGCGTAAGCCGCACGGGGCGACGAAATAGGGGAAGGCGCGATCTTATAATTAAATGTCGCGTCTTACCAATAGGGCTACGGTTTTTAGGGGATTTCAGAGGGGCTACGGGATGACCGCAGTCGCGCATTTGAAGCCTGTTTCCTGACAGCAGCGGGCCATTTGTACACCGGGCCTGCGCGGCTTGGCAATCAAACGGGGCGCGGATAACGCATTGTGGGTCGGTTTGCGCCTGGATATTCGCTGAATTTCGCAACAGTACGTCTGATCTGAAATATTTGCTAATGCAAAGTGCTGGGTTATAAATAAGTCACGAGCGACGCAGGAAGCCACCGCAATGGAATCGAAAGAACAGCAACTTATGGAATTGCTTGGCCTTACAGCCCGCTCCCTGACGCACCTGACCGCGTCGATGACTTCGATGTCTTTCGAACTGCTGCGCAGCAACGATCAGACTACCCGCGACGCTGGTCGGCGGATGATCGACCGCATGGCCACCATCAGTGCCGGGCTCGACGATCACTGGCGATTGATTGGCGAACTGACCGGGGTGCATGTCGCCCACGAGCAGATCGAAACCATCCAGGAAATCCAGTCGCAGGCTCCACCGAGGCTGCCGTCAAGCTGATCGACAACGGCCATCGGCTGGCCTGATGGTCACCGATTCACAAGATGAACGTCGCTGGCGCGGTTGCGGGGCAGGCGCCATAGTTTTGTTTCCGCGGCCGACATTGCCCGCTCAGAACAAGACAGAGACTGGCCATGACCAAGACTCTCCATCACCGTGCCTGCCACCTGTGTGAAGCCATCTGCGGCCTGACCATCGAAACCACCGAGGCCGACGCCGGCAACCTGCAGATCACCTCGATCAAGGGTGACCCTCTGGATACGTTCAGCCGTGGGCATATTTGCCCCAAGGCTGTCGCCCTGCAGGATATTCAGAACGATCCTGATCGCCTGCATAAACCGATGCGACGGATGGGCAGCGAATGGCAGCCCATCGAGTGGGAAGACGCCTTCAAACTTGTCGCCGAGCGGCTGGCGGCAATCCAGGAACGTCACGGACAAAACGCAGTGGCGGTCTATCAAGGCAACCCCAGCGTGCACAATTATGGGTTGATGACCCACAGCAATTACTTTCTCGGCTTGCTGAAAACCCGTAACCGGTTTTCAGCAACGTCGGTTGACCAGTTGCCCCATCATTTGACCAGCCATTTGATGTACGGCCACGGTTTGTTGCTGCCGATTCCAGACATCGATCACACCGACTTCATGCTGATCCTCGGGGGTAATCCGCTGGCCTCCAACGGCAGCATCATGACCGTGCCGGATGTGGAAAAGCGCTTGAAAGCCATTCAAGCAAGAGGCGGCAAAGTGGTCGTGGTCGATCCTCGACGCAGTGAAACGGCGGCGATCGCCGACCAGCATCTGTTCGTGCGTCCTGGCGGCGACGCGGCGCTGTTGTTCGGCCTGCTCAATACGTTGTTCGCTGAAGGACTGGTCCGTGACAGTCACTTGCCTGTTGACGGTCTGGATGACGTTCGCGAGGCAATCGCGACATTCACCGCCGAAGCCATGAGCCCGCTTTGCGCGGTGCCAGCCGAGCAGATCCGCCAACTGGCGCGGGACTTTGCCGCTGCGCCAAGCGCGGTTTGCTACGGTCGCATGGGCGTCTCGACCCAGGCGTTCGGCACGCTTTGCCACTGGCTGGTGCAGTTGATCAACCTGGTGACCGGTAATCTCGATCGTGTTGGCGGCGCCTTGTGCACCGAGCCGGCGATCGACCTGGTGGCCTCTACTTCGGGTGGGCATTTCAATCTGTGGCAGAGCCGGGTGTCCGGGCGTCCGGAGTACGCCGGGGAGCTGCCGGTATCAGCGCTGGCCGAAGAAATGTTCACCGAGGGCGAAGGGCAGGTCCGCGCGCTGATTACCGTGGCGGGCAATCCAGTGTTGTCGACGCCCAATGGCCGACAGCTGGAACAAGCGCTGGATGGACTGGAGTTCATGGTCAGTGTCGACTTGTACATCAATGAAACCACGCGATACGCCGACCTGATCCTGCCGTCCACCTCGGCGCTCGAAAACGATCACTACGACACGACCTTCAACATGTTCGCCGTGCGCAATGTCAGCCGGTTCAATCGTGCAATTCTGCCCAAACCCGAAGGTGCGCTGCATGACTGGGAGATTTTCGTCGGATTGGCCCAGGCATTCGCCGCGAAGACCGGCAAGGAGCTCAAACCCACCATCGCTCCGGCGCAGATGATCGATCGTGGTCTGCGCATGGGCCTGTACGGCGATGCGTCAGAGCAAAAACTGTCCTTGGCGACATTGTTCGACCATCCCCATGGCGTTGATCTGGGGGCGCTCAAGCCAAACCTGGCGTCGCGTCTGAAAACCGCCAACCAACGGATTCAGGCCGCACCTGCCGCGATCCTTGCTGATCTGGCGCGCTTTTGCGCACTCCAGGCCCCGGCAGCCGATGAGTTGCTGATGATCGGCCGTCGCCATGTGCGCAGCAATAACTCGTGGATGCACAACTATCATCGTCTGGTGAAGGGCAAGCCGCGCCATCAGTTGCTGATGCACCCCGATGATTTGGCCAGTCGGGGCTTGAGTGACGGGCAGCGTGTGCGGGTCAGTTCACGGGTCGGGGTAATTGAAGTGGAGGTGCTCGGCAGTCTGGATATGATGAAAGGCGTGGTCAGTCTTCCGCACGGTTGGGGCCATGCGCGCCCAGGCGTGCAAATGACGATTGCCAGTGGCCAGCCGGGCTCCAGTGCCAACGACCTGACTGACGAATGTCAGCTCGATGAATTGTCCGGAAATGCGGCGCTCAATGGCGTCCCGGTGACCGTGGCAGCGGCCTGATCGTATCTGACGGAGAGACCGAGCAGGGCGCTCGGCTTTCCGTTACAATGCGCCACCGTGCCGACCCATGAGTCGGAAAGTTCAGCCGAGGTGCTCCATGGATATCATCGAAACGATTAAAGAGCAGATTGCCAACAACACCATTCTGCTTTACATGAAAGGCTCGCCGAATGCCCCGCAGTGCGGCTTCTCCGCTAAAGCCGCGCAGGCCGTGATGGCATGTGGCGAAAAGTTTGCGTACGTGGACATCCTGCAGAACCCGGAAATCCGCGCCAACCTGCCAAAATACGCCAACTGGCCAACCTTCCCGCAGCTGTGGGTTGCTGGTGAGCTGGTCGGCGGTAGCGACATCATGACCGAGATGTCCGCCGACGGCTCGCTGCAGGCGCTGATCAAGGATGCAGCTGCCAAGGCTGCTGCTCCAAAAAGCGAAGCCTGATCTCGTATCTTTGTAGGAGCAAGCTCAGCTCCTGCAACGAGCAAGAACAAAAAAGCCCCGCTTCTTCAAAAGAGAACGGGGCTTTTTATTGCATAGCAATTAATCGCGTCGAACTTACTCGTCTTCGCCCATCTGCGATTGCAGATAGTTCTCCAGACCAATCTTGTCGATCAGGCCCAGTTGGGTTTCCAGCCAGTCGATATGTTCTTCTTCGGACTCAAGGATGTCTTCAAGCAGTTCACGGCTACCGAAGTCGCCGACTTTCTCGCAATGCGCGATGGCGGCTTTCAGATCGGCGTGACCGGTTTTCTCGATACGCAGGTCGCACTCAAGCATTTCCTTGGTGTGCTCGCCGATGTGCAGCTTGCCCAGGTCCTGCACGTTCGGCAGGCCCTCGAGGAACAGGATGCGCTTGATCAGCTTGTCCGCGTGCTTCATCTCATCGATGGATTCGTGATACTCGTGTTTGCCGAGTTTGTTCAGACCCCAATCCTCATACATCCGTGCATGCAGGAAGTATTGGTTGATCGCGACCAGCTCATTGGCAAGGATCTTGTTGAGATGCTGGATGACTGTAATGTCGCCTTTCATGATGGGGTCCTGCCCTTTATTAGCTGTCTATAAGGCAGAGTTTGAGCCGCACAACTAAGAGTGTCAAACCTAAGTTATTGAATAATATATGAAAATTAATCGGAATAAGAATGTTTGTGTTCCGCGTCTAGCATCTAACTGGTTGATTTTCAGGCATAAAAAAACCGGACATCAGTCCGGTTCTTTGAAATGGGATATTCAGGCGGCGGTAAATTCTGCGGGAAAAGGAATCGCAGCTTGCGCGGTTTGCAGTTCCATCAGGGTTTCACGGACCACTTCCTTGGCCAGGCAGGCACATTTGCCACATTGACTGGCAACGCCTGTGGCTAAACGGACTTCTTTGTAGCTGCAGCATCCTTCATAGATCGCATCGCGGATTTTACCGTCGGTGACACCAGTGCAGAGGCAAACATACATAAGAGAAGACCGTCGCTTGTTTATGCTCGAATGCGATGGATCTTAATGTTAACGAGAATGATTGTCAAAGTGCTTTGAGGCAACATTTCTCCAGGGCTGACGAACGGTTTTTCTTCACTGCGCAGGCGCTGATTTTGCTCCTGCAATTTTACGCCAGCAGGAAAAACCGTTGAGGACAGGCCAAACACGCAGTGTATGATGGCCGGTCTTTGCGCAACGGATTTGTGTCACAGGGCTGTCGCCTGAGAGTGGCAGGCTGGCGCAAACCTTGTTATTCACGTTTCTACACCAGGAGATATCCAATGAGCGTACTCGTAGGCAAACAAGCCCCTGACTTCACCGTACCGGCCGTACTCGGCAATGGCGAAATCGTAGACAGCTTCACCCTGTCGTCGGCCATCAAAGGCAAATACGGCCTGGTGTTCTTCTACCCACTGGACTTCACCTTCGTTTGCCCGTCGGAGCTGATCGCTCTGGACAACCGCATGTCTGAGTTCAAGGCACGCAACGTTGAAGTGGTCGCGGTTTCGATCGATTCGCACTTCACCCACAACGCCTGGCGCAACACTCCGGTCAATAATGGCGGTATCGGCGAAGTCCGTTACACCATGGCTGCCGACATCAAGCAGGAAATCATGAAGGCCTACGACGTTCAGTCCGCTGACGGCGTAGCGTTCCGTGGCGCTTTCCTGATCGACGACAAAGGCGTTGTCCGTTCGCAGATCATCAACGACCTGCCGCTGGGCCGTAACATGGAAGAGCTGATCCGTCTGGTTGACGCTCTGCAATTCCACGAAGAGCACGGCGAAGTCTGCCCTGCCAACTGGAAAAAAGGCGACAAAGGCATGAACGCTTCGCCAGAAGGCGTTGCGGCTTACCTGACCGAGCACGCTGCCGCACTGTAAGGCGCACGCTCCAGCTTTAAAAAGCAGATAAAAAAAAACCGGCCTTAGAGGCCGGTTTTTTTATGGGGGGGCGGCGAGCTATCAGTCGTCGAAATCTTCCCAGCCACCCATTTGTTTCCAGCGATTGACGATGCCGCAGAACAGTTCGGCGGTTTTCTCGGTGTCATAGCGAGCCGAGTGAGCCTCGCGACCGTCGAAGTCGATATCCGCCGCCTGACAAGCCTTGGCCAGCACAGTTTGACCGTAGGCCAGACCGGCGAGGGTCGCGGTGTCGAAGCTGGAGAATGGATGAAACGGGTTGCGTTTCATGTCCAGGCGCGCGACCGCAGCGTTGAGGAAGCCCAGGTCGAAGCTGCTGTTGTGGCCGACCAGAATCGCCCGCTTGCAGCCATTGGCCTTGAGCGCCTTGCGCACGCCGCGGAAGATATCGTTCAGGGCAGTTTCTTCACTCACGGCCATGCGCAGAGGGTGATCGAGCTTGATCCCGGTGAACTCCAGCGCTGCCGCTTCGACGTTCGCGCCTTCGAAAGGCTCGACCCGGAAGAAGTAGGTGTGATCCGGGTAGACAAAACCCTTTTCATCCATGGCAATGGTGGTTGCGGCGATTTCCAGCAGGGCGTCGGTGGCCGAGTTGAAACCACCGGTTTCTACGTCGACGACAACTGGCAGATAGCCACGAAACCGTGCGGCCATCGGGTGACGGGAACCACCGCCACCGCCTTGGCCTTCCTGTTCGTCGTCGAAATGGTCTTCACTCACGCGTGTTCCTCCAGCAGGCGCCAGCGCAGTTTTTCACCGGCGCGCAGCGGGATAACGGTCAGCTCGCCAAACGGCAGGCTGGTTGGGGCAGTCCATTCTTCACGGACCAGGGTGATGCGATCGGTGTTTGCCGGCAGGCCATAGAAACGCGGGCCGTTGAGGCTGGCGAAGGCTTCGAGCTTGTCCAGTGCATTGCGTTGTTCGAACGCTTCGGCGTACATCTCGATCGCTGCATAAGCGGTGTAGCAACCGGCGCAACCGCAGGCGGCTTCCTTGGCATGCTGGGCGTGGGGCGCCGAGTCGGTACCGAGGAAGAATTTCTCGCTGCCACTGGTGGCGGCGTCGAGCAGGGCTTCCTGATGGGTGTTGCGCTTGAGGATCGGCAAGCAATAGAAGTGCGGCCGGATCCCGCCCACCAGCATGTGGTTGCGGTTGTACAGCAGGTGATGCGCGGTGATGGTCGCGCCAACGTTGGCCGAGGCCGAGTTGACGAACTGCACGGCGTCAGCGGTGGTGATGTGTTCGAACACCACTTTGAGCGTCGGGAAACGCTCGACTACACGGCGCATGTGCTCATCGATGAAGATTTTTTCGCGGTCGAAGACATCGACATCGCCGCGGGTGACCTCACCGTGGATCAACAAAGGCATTCCGACTTCGGCCATGGCCTCCAGTGCCGGGAAAATCTTGTCGATACTGGTGACGCCAGAGTCCGAGTTGGTGGTCGCGCCGGCCGGGTACAACTTGGCGGCGTGAACGAAACCGCTGGCCTTGGCCTCGCGAATTTCTTCAGGCTGGGTGCGATCGGTGAGGTACAGGACCATCAGCGGTTCGAACGGGCTGCCGGCCGGGCGGGCAGCGAGAATCCGCTGGCGATAGCCGTCGGCTTCAGCCGCATTGCGGACCGGAGGGACCAGGTTGGGCATGATGATGGCGCGACCAAAGGTGCGCGCGACATCCGCAACGGTATTGGTCAACACGGCACCATCGCGAAGATGAATGTGCCAGTCGTCGGGACGCAGCAGGGTCAGGCGGTCGGACATGAGGGGATTCCAGGCGGGTCAAACTGAGGGGAATGCTACCGGAAAAGACACTTGCAGGCACTCGCTATCAAGTTTTGCAGGAAGCTTCCGATATCCAACAGGTATGCCGTAAACATCTGTGTGTCGGTCTTTTTGTTGTAGAAGCCAGTGGAGCCTCCCGTGCGCCAGCGTTATTTAGCCTTGCTCAGTGTGTTTGCCAGCCTTCCCGCGATGGCGCTCACTTTCCAGACTCGTCTGGAGAGCATTGAGTGGACGGTCGAAGGTGACAAGTTCGAGTGCCGCTTGACCCAGCCGATCACCGATTTCGGCTCAGGGCAATTCGTGCGACGCGCTGGCGAGCAGGCGACGTTTCGTCTGAATGCCTATAACGCGATGCTGGGTGGAGGCTCGGCCACACTGTTGGCGGCGGCTGCGCCGTGGCAACCGGGGCGCGGTGACATCAATCTCGGCTCCGTTCGAATCGGCAGCGGCAACGTGCTGTTCAACAGTTCACAAGCGCAGGCCGGACGGCTGATCAGCGGCCTGATTGACGGTCGCAGCCCTGTGGTACGGCATTCTTCGGCGGATGGTCGGGTATCGGAAGTACGCTTGTTGCCGGTCAGGTTCAACAAGGCATTCGCCGATTACCAAAGCTGTGTGGCCAAATTGTTGCCGCAGAATTTCGATCAGGTCAAACAATCCGAAGTGGGTTTCCCCGGTGGCGGTATCGATCTGGATGCGGCAGCGAAAGCCAAGCTCCGGGTGATGCTGGAGTACATGAAGGCTGATCCGACGGTTAACCATATCGAACTTGACGGCCATTCCGACAACAGCGGTAACCGCCTGACCAATCGCGACCTGTCACGACGTCGAGCCTTGGCTGTGATGGAGTTCTTCAAGGCCAACGGGATCCAGGAATCGCAGATCACCCTGCGCTTTCACGGCGAAGCCTATCCGTTGGCGCCCAATATCAACAACGCCAATCGTTCGAGAAATCGTCGTGTGACCATACGTCTGGAACGGGGAGCACCACCCGAGCAGGTGGCACCTCAAGCCGTGAAACCGGCCACTTCAGCGACTTCCTGACTCTACGGTCATCGTCGCGCTCTCGACATAATCTGTCGCTTCGTCGTCATAAGCTGTCGCGCCACTGTAAATTATCCTGCATGAGCGGTAGACTTCTCGGCTTTCCGTAGAACCCCGTGGAGTGATGGCATGGCGGACGTAAACAAGGTCGTTCTGGCGTATTCCGGCGGCCTGGACACTTCGGTGATCCTCAAGTGGCTGCAGGATACTTATAACTGTGAAGTGGTGACCTTCACCGCTGACCTGGGTCAGGGCGAAGAGGTTGAACCTGCACGCGCCAAGGCTCAGGCCATGGGCGTCAAAGAAATCTACATCGACGACCTGCGCGAAGAGTTCGTGCGCGATTTCGTGTTCCCGATGTTCCGCGCCAACACCGTTTACGAAGGCGAGTACCTGCTGGGTACTTCCATCGCGCGTCCGCTGATCGCCAAGCGACTGATTGAAATCGCCAACGAAACCGGCGCTGACGCCATTTCCCACGGCGCCACCGGTAAAGGCAACGACCAGGTTCGTTTCGAACTGGGCGCCTATGCTTTGAAGCCAGGCGTAAAAGTGATTGCTCCGTGGCGCGAGTGGGACCTTCTGTCCCGCGAGAAGCTGATGGACTACGCGGAAAAACACGCGATCCCGATCGAGCGTCACGGCAAGAAGAAATCGCCGTACTCGATGGATGCCAACCTCCTGCACATCTCTTATGAAGGCGGCGTGCTGGAAGACACCTGGACCGAACACGAAGAAGACATGTGGCGCTGGACCGTTTCCCCGGAAAAGGCTCCTGACAAGCCGCAGTACCTGGAACTGACCTACCGCAACGGCGACATCGTTGCGCTGGACGGCGTCGAAATGACTCCGGCCACCGTTCTGGCGACGTTGAACCGTATTGGTGGTGAACACGGTATCGGTCGTCTCGACATCGTCGAGAACCGTTACGTGGGCATGAAGTCCCGTGGCTGCTACGAAACCCCTGGCGGCACCATCATGCTGCGCGCCCACCGTGCGATCGAGTCGATCACCCTGGACCGCGAAGTCGCTCACCTCAAAGACGAGTTGATGCCTAAGTACGCCAGCCTCATCTACACCGGTTACTGGTGGAGCCCTGAGCGTCTGATGCTGCAACAGATGATCGATGCGTCCCAGGCCCACGTGAACGGTGTCGTGCGTCTGAAACTGTACAAGGGCAATGTCATCGTCACCGGCCGCAAGTCCGATGAGTCGCTGTTCGACGCCAACATTGCTACCTTTGAAGAAGATGGCGGCGCCTACAACCAGGCCGACGCGGCAGGCTTCATCAAGCTTAACGCCCTGCGTATGCGCATTGCAGCCAACAAGGGTCGCAAGCTGTTCTGAGACCTTTGAGTCGGAAATGAATTTGTGGCCTCCTCATCGAGGAGGCCACAAATTTGCAGATGCTGTTTTTTATCTGAAATCTCAATATCACGTTGTCGGGTACCTCCCTCCGCTTTCATCACCGTCGTGTGGTGTACGTCAGTGGCAAGATTCAAGAACTGTCACTCTCTTTGAACATAAATTGTAAACAACATAAAAAGTAGCGTTGCTGCGTTTTCTTGTCTGCTTTAAAAGGTTGAGTGCGCCTTCCTTGAGGCATTTTTCCGATTCTGTATCCGCGATAAATAAAACTGCCTGACAGTGTTTTTCCCGTGGCTTTTTTATGGCCTGGGACAAGGCACTGAATTCGATTGTCTTGTTGAGTTGACGTGCATCGATGATCTGCAGGCTATTTGCTGGCTGAGACAGTCGAATACGTTGTTCGCCTGCGGTTTGCCGCGAGTCGATGTCGTCGGGAGGGGATTGTGCGTTGGGAGAGCGAGATGCAGGCGGAACATCTGTTGCCTCATTTTCCCGGTTATCCATTTCACCAAGGGCTTCTATGAAATGCTCGCCCTTTTCATAGTCCGAAGGCGCGTACAACGATCGATAATTGAAGTTGAGTGTCGCAAAGAAAAGAAGAAGCAAATAAAAGGGAAAGCTTATCAAGAACCAAATATAGATCTCCCTTTCTCTGTTATCCAGTAAAGGTAATATCACTGCTGCTGAAGTCTCAGACAGTGTTGCGAATATGGCGATAACGGTAATGGGGTTTGCGATTCTTTTTTTGGGAATTTTCATGTGTTGTACTCATATTGGTTGTCTATTCTCTAATGGATTGAAATTTTATGGGTTGTATTGCAGTGGTTGGTTTATTGCGGTTGATTGGCTGTAGTCCCTTAAAAAGGTTCGTTGCTGGTTTTTAAAAATATACCCTGTTTGTTTCGGTGTGGGTTGTATTGTTTTAATGGTTGTTCAGTTCTTGAATTTTTCTGTAAGGGTGAGTGGAACTTCCTGTGCGATCTTTCCTTTTTCAGTGTTTGGCACTAAAAGTATCTGTTGCGTTGAGGGGAATGGAAGGGCAGATTGTGTTCGGCGGGAAAAAAATAGAGTCGATAAAGGTTTGTGTTTGTTGTGAATTGATACAAAAAACCACCGTTGAAAAAACACATGCACAATGCGGATACAGTTTTCCAGAGGCGGAGTTCGAGGGTTTTTTGTAAGACTAATCCGCGATGTTTGTAGGGAATGTCTTTCGCTGTAGATGCCCGGGGGGCGCGGCATGCCATGGGGGAAACGACTACGCTATTGTGCGGGCTCTAAAAATTCGAACAGCGAAATTGGACTTGCCCATGAATAAAGTGCTGATCGTGGATGATCATCCCGTCATTCGTCTTGCGGTACGTATGCTGATGGAACGTCATGGCTACGAAGTCGTTGCTGAAACAGACAATGGTGTGGATGCATTACAACTTGCCCGTGAACAAATGCCGGACATTGTCATTCTGGATATTGGAATACCAAAACTCGATGGCCTGGAAGTTATCGCACGATTGAGTTCGGCAGCCTTACCGATGAAAGTATTGATATTGACTTCACAGGCACCTGGGCATTTCTCCATGCGATGCATGCAATCCGGTGCTGCCGGATATGTTTGCAAGCAACAGGACCTGACGGAGTTGCTCAGTGCAATAAAGGCTGTTCTGTCCGGTTACAGTTACTTCCCCAATCAAGCATTGCACACCGTGCGTGCCAGTTTGGGCAACGCCAGCGAAGCCGATATGGTGGATCGCCTGTCGGGGCGGGAGATGATGGTTCTACAACAGCTGGCTCGGGGCAAGACCAACAAGGAGATTGCCGATGGGATGTTTCTCAGCAACAAAACCGTCAGTACCTACAAGACGCGGTTGTTGTTGAAGCTTAATGCGCGCTCTCTGGTCGACCTGATCGAGCTGGCTCAGCGCAATGGGCTTGTCTGATTGCGCAGCGTTGACGACACCGGATAAGCGGGCACTTGTCACGGTTCAGCATTTAGCAAAAAGCCTCCGTTTCGGGAGGCTTTTAGATGTCATAAGTCAAAATCGTAATCGGCCAATTGCTTTTGCAGTCGGCGCTCCTCCAGCAGATTGTCGATGGTGCGGCGTTTGCTCAGGTTGGTTTTGGCTACTTCCACCACCGGCTCGGCATCGTCAGCCTCAACGGGGATGAAGTCGTCTTCTACGTCCAATTGCTCTTTGCCAGTGCTCATGTAGTTACTCCAGGCTAAGAAGGCCTTTGGGGCTCCTTATATCGACAATCTCCTGGCGGGTAAAAAAGATTTTTTCAATCGATGAATCAGTAATTCTAATAGAGCCTCAATCGTCCGAGGTCTTGTGCTTGTATTCACACAGGTCTTCGATACGACAACTGCCACAACGCGGCTTGCGGGCCAGGCATACATAGCGCCCATGCAGGATCAACCAGTGATGTGAGTCGAGCAGGTACTGTTTGGGCACGAACTTCATCAATTTGTGCTCGACCTCGACGACATTCTTGCCAGGTGCAATGCCGGTGCGGTTGCTGACCCGGAAAATGTGGGTGTCCACCGCCATGGTCAGCTGCCGGAATGCGGTATTGAGCACGACGTTGGCAGTCTTGCGGCCAACCCCGGGCAGGGCTTCCAGTTCCTCTCGGGTCTGCGGCACTTCACCTGCATGGCGCTCGACCAGCAACCGACATGTCTCGATGACGTTTTTTGCCTTGCTGTTGAACAGGCCGATAGTCTTGATGTATTCGGACAGTCCTTCAACGCCCAACGCATGAATAGCCGCAGGGGTGTTGGCGACCGGAAACAGTTTTGCCGTGGCCTTGTTGACTCCAACGTCGGTCGATTGCGCCGAAAGAATAACGGCGATCAGCAATTCGAACGGTGAGGAGTAGGCCAGTTCGGTCTTTGGTTCCGGGTTGTCTTCATGCAGCCTGCGGAATATTTCCAGACGTTTTGCAGCATTCATGGGCAGTGCGTGTCCTCGAGGGCGTCAGTGTGAAGGTGTCGGGCGATGCCAGGCTTGCCATGCGGCGATCAGCAGACCCAGGAGAATAAAACCGCCTGGAGCCAGCGTAGCCAGGCGTAAGCCACCGTCGGTGGTCAGTCCCCAGCCTTGCCATTGCGCGTGCGTTGCAGCGACCAACCACGACAAGTGATGACCCAGTGTCCCGTAACCAATGAATTCGCGCAGCAGTCCGAGGCCGACCATCAGGGCGCCGAACAGCCCATACAGGCGCAGGCGGTCTCGCCAGGTGCTCTGAAAGAATCCGTTGTGTTCCAGCACGACACATTGCAAAGCAAGCAGCGCCGCATAGATCCCTATTTGATGATGCCATTGCAACGACCAGACTTGTGCGCCGAGTTCCGCGCAACTGGTGAGCGTGGCCGAAAGCAGCACGCTTGCCCACAAATGCGTTGCCGGGAGCAAGCGTGGTCGCAAGATGTTCATGCCAAGGCCAAACGCGCTGATCACGACAACGAACATCAACCACAGGCCCAATGCGCTCGCCAGTGAGCCGGTGACGCCAATGAGCGGTGCGAGCATCAATGAGCACGGCAGCAACGATGTTTTACTCATGGCCGGCGCTCCCGAGCAGTTGTTGCCGATGCTCATCAAAATAACGCAGCGCGTCGTGGGTGGCGTTGATCACTGCTCGTGAGGTAATGGTCGCCCCCGCCAATTGATCGAACTGCCCGAGATCCTTTTTCAAGGCCCAGCCCTTGTCGTCAGGATCAAAACGAGACTTGCCGGTAAACGATTGGAGCCAGGCGTTGGGCCAGTCGGCGATTCGTGCGCCGAGCCCCGGGGTTTCCGCTTGTTTGAGTGTTTTGACGCCGATCAGCCTTGCGTTGGCGTCAATGGCAATCAGCAGGTCGATAGCGCCCGCGTAACCCAGGGTCTGGCTGCGCAGCAACACAGCGTACGGTTGACCGGCCTTGGTCGCTCGGTAGCCGGCCATAAGGGTACTGTTGCCCAACGCGGTGTCCTGGAGTGTGAGCGGCTGTTCCAGCGGCTGATTGTCGTAGCTGACAGGTGGTAGCAGATCCAGCAGGTTGCGACTGTCGATCAAGCGCTGCTCGGCGGCGATGCGCGGCGCACTGTTGAGCTGCGCGAGATAACTCAGGCCTATGCCAAACGCGCCCAGTAAAACCAGGATCGCAACGCTCGACGCACGATTCATGATGCGCTCTGCTCCTGACGAGCGATTGCAAACCTCTCCAGCGCCGGAACGCAGAGGTTCATCAAAAGCACGGCGAAGGCGACGCCGTCCGGGTAGCCGCCCCAGGTACGAATCAGGTACGTCAACAGCCCGACCCCGGCGCCAAACAACAGGCGGGCTATGGGGCTTTTGGCGCCAGATACCGGTTCCGTAACGATGAAGAATGCCCCCAACATGGTTGCACCGGTGAGCAGGTGAAACAGCGGTGAACCGTGGGAGTCAGAGCCCGAGCCGTTCCAGCACAACAGACTGATAACGAACAGACTTGCCAGCATGCCGACCGGCGCATGCCAACTGAACACTTTACGTTGCAGCAAAAATGCGCCGCCGGCGAGGAATGCCAGGTTCACCCACTCCACACCGCGGCCGCCGAAGTGACCAAACGCCGGGTTCGCCGAAAACAGTTCGTCCATTGTCAGGCTTTTGTTGATCCGCAGACTGTCCAGTGCCGTGGCCCGGACCCACGCATCCGGTGCCTGTCCAAAGCCAAACACCTGTTGTAAAGCACTCGACAGGTCCATGCCGTGGGATGACGGCCAATGGGTCATCTGTTGCGGGAATGTCACCAGCACCAGAGCAACACCCAGCATCGCCGGATTGAACGGGTTCGATCCGACACCGCCATACAAGTGCTTGCCCAATACCATCGCGAACGCGGCGGCACTGACGGTCAGCCACCACGGACAATAGGGTGGCAGGGCCAACGCCAACAGGGTTGCGCTGACCAACGCGCTGCCGTCGCTCAAGCTGGCCCCGAGTGGTCGCTTGCGCAGGTGCAACATGGCCGCTTCGACCGACAATGCAGCGATGCCGGCCAATATCAGATTGATCAACACGCCCCAACCGTACAGCCAGAACATCATCAGTGCTCCGGGCAGGGTGGCCAGCAGCACCAGTTTCATGGCCTGCTGCAAGCGATCGTCAACTGACTCAAGAGACGGCATAGGCTTCCACCTGGCGTTCGGCCTCGTTGAGGGCACGCTGCAGGGCTTCGATCTGTTCGGCGGAGGCTTCGCTGGTCTGGGCTTTTTTAAGTTCGGCGCGGCGCATGGCCAGCTGGATTTTTGCCCGTTTCAACTCGGCATCGTTTGTCGCCGCTGCCGGACGCGGCACTGGGACCGACGGCGCGACATTTTCCAGTTGCGTCAACGTACGTTCGGCTGCTTCGAACTGCTGCTGCAGGACGACGAGTTGCGACTGCTGTTCAAAGGTGGGCGGATGGCCGAAAGCCTTCAGCGACTTGTGCAATTGTGCCCGGCTCATCGCGACGTCGATCTTGGCTTTTTTCAGCGCCGCATCGGCATTCGCCGTTTTTTGCGCGCGGACGCGTTCAAGGGCGGCTTGCACTGGATCGAGTGCGGCTTCAACGGGCTGCGGCGTTCGCTGCAAGCGAGCCTGGCGCTCGGCTGCCTTCTGTTGTTCTTCGCGTTGCAAACGGGCGTTGCGCTGTTCGAACCGGCGTCGTGCATGACTGCGCTTCTCGGCACGGGCTCGTTGATCGTCAAGACTGAATGCCAGACCGCCGACAATCGGCACAACGGTCTCCATCGGCAGCGGACGCATCTCGATGCAATCGACCGGGCATGGCGCCACGCAGAGATCGCAACCGGTGCATTCGTCGATGATCACCGTGTGCATCAGTTTTGCCGCGCCGACGATGGCATCGACGGGGCAGGCCTGGATGCACTTGGTGCAGCCAATGCATTCGGCTTCGCGAATGTAGGCGATCTGCGCCGGGGCTGAACCTCGGCTGACGTCCAGTTCCAATACCGGCACGTTCAGCAGTTGGGCCAGGGCATTGATGGTTTCGCTGCCACCCGGGGGGCACTTGTTGATCGGCTCGCCTGCGGCGATGCCCTCGGCGTAAGGTTTGCATCCTGGGTGGCCGCACTTGCCGCATTGAGTTTGCGGCAGGAGGGCGTCGATGCGTTGAATCAGACTCATGTTTTGATCAGTCCGCTGAATCCGAGAAAAGCCACTGCTATCAAGCCGGCACCGATCAGGTCGATCGGCAAGCCGCGAAAGGGCAGTGGAACATCGTTATCGAGTGTGCGCTGGCGCAAATCGTTGAAAAGACTCAGCACCAGCCAGAAACCCAGACCGCATCCCAGGCTCAATGCCGTGGCATGGAAAAGACCGTTGTCGTCCTGAACATTGAACAGTGTCACTCCCAGGACGCCGGCATTGCCTGCCAGTAGCAACCACAGGCCTTCGAACGAAAGCTTGGGCATCAACCGCGCAAGCAGTTTGAGCAGGGGGGCGATCAGCAGGACGCTCAGTGGCAGAAAGACGAACAGGCGCAGGGCTGCCAGATCCAGTGGCACCAGTAGCCAGCGGTACAGTGCATAGCCGACTACGCCTGCCATCAACATCAGGCATGTCGTCGCGATGCCGAGCGCATGGACCTGCCGGCGCTCGCTGCCCAACAGCGGATCGACGCCCAGCGGCCAGTGCAACACGAGGTTGTTGATCAAGGCTGCACTGAAGAGCGTCAAAAGCGTATCGGTCATGATTGTCCATATCCGCTGCCGGATAACCCTGTAGGTGAAGCCACACCTGATGGATAGTATGGGCCAGACATGAAAATCCCACAGCCGCGCCAGGCACGACTGTGGGATCGATTCAGCGCAAAATCTACTTGATGCGCTGACCTGGCTTGGCGCCACTGTCCGGGCTGAGCAGGTAGATTTCTTCACCGCCAGGGCCGGCCGCCATCACCATGCCTTCGGAGATGCCGAACTTCATTTTCCGTGGCTTGAGGTTGGCGATCATCATGGTCAGGCGACCATCGAGCTTGGACGGATCCGGGTAGGCACTCTTGATCCCGGAGAACACGTTGCGTTGCTCGTCACCGATATCAAGGGTCAGGCGCAACAGCTTGTCGGCGCCTTCCACGTGTTCGGCCTTGACGATCAGCGCCACGCGCAGATCGACTGCGGCGAAGGTGTCGAAGTCGATTTCTGGCGACAGCGGGTCTTTGGCCAGTTCGCCGTTGCCGGCAGGTGCGGCTTCGCCGGTGTCGGTCTGGCTGGCGGTCAGGTCTTCTTTCGAAGCGTCGGTCATGGCTTGCACTTTCACCGGGTCGATCCGGGTCATCAACGGCTTGAACTCGTTCAACTGATGGTTGGCGAGCAAGGTTGCGTGGTCGTTCCAGGTCAGCGGTGCGACGTTGAGGAACGCCTCGGCATCGGCGGCCAGCAACGGCAGCACAGGCTTGAGGAAGATCACCAGTTGGCGGAACAGATTGACGCCGGTGGCGCAGATCGCCTGGACTTCATCCTGTTTGCCTTCCTGTTTGTTCAGCGACCACGGTGCCTTGTCGGCAATCCAGGCGTTGGCGCGATCGGCCAGGCCCATGATCTCGCGCATGGCGCGGGCGAAATCGCGGGCTTCATAGGCGTCGGCGATGCTTGGCGCGGCGGCCAGGAAGGCTTCGGTCAACTCTGGCGCAGCGTTGGTGTCGACCATCAGGCCGGCATTGCCCTTGTGGATAAAACCGGCGCAACGGCTGGCGATGTTGACGACTTTGCCGACCAGGTCGGAGTTGACCTTCTGCACGAAGTCTTCGAGGTTCAGGTCGAGGTCGTCGACGCCACGGCCCAGTTTGGCCGCGTAGTAGTAGCGCAGGTATTCCGGCGACAGGTGATCCAGGTAGGTCCGGGCCTTGATGAAGGTGCCACGGGACTTGGACATTTTCTGGCCGTTGACGGTCAGGTAGCCGTGCACGTTGATGCCGGTCGGCTTGCGGTAGCCGGCGCCTTCGAGCATGGCTGGCCAGAACAGGGCGTGGAAGTTGACGATGTCCTTGCCGATGAAGTGGTACAGCTCGGCGGTGGAGTCCTTGCCCCAGAACGCATCGAAGTCCAGCTCCGGCGTGCGGTTACACAGGTTCTTGAAGCTCGCCATGTAGCCGATTGGCGCGTCCAGCCACACATAGAAGTACTTGCCCGGCTCGCCCGGGATTTCAAAACCGAAATACGGCGCATCGCGGGAAATGTCCCACTGCTGCAGGCCGGCATCCAGCCATTCGGCAATCTTGTTCGCCACGGCGTCTTGCAGGGTGCCGCTGCGGGTCCAGGCTTGCAGCATTTCCTGGAAGTCCGGCAGCTTGAAGAAGAAGTGCTGGGAGTCCTTGAGCACCGGCGTGGCGCCAGAGATCGCCGACTTCGGATCCTTCAGGTCGGTCGGCGCGTAGGTGGCGCCGCATTTTTCGCAGTTGTCGCCGTACTGGTCTTCGGTGCCGCATTTCGGGCAGGTGCCCTTGATGAAGCGATCGGCCAGGAACATTTTCTTTTCCGGGTCGAAGTACTGCGTGATCGAGCGTTGGGCAATGTGCCCGGCGTCGCGCAGCTTGAGGTAGATCTGGCTCGACAGCTCACGGTTTTCTTCGGCGTGAGTGGAGTGGAAGTTGTCGAAGTCCACCAGGAAGTCGGCAAAGTCGGCGCTGTGTTCAGCCTGGACATTGGCGATCAGTTGTTCCGGGGTGATGCCTTCTTTTTCTGCGCGCAGCATGATCGCCGAACCGTGGGCGTCGTCAGCGCAGACATAAATGCATTGGTTGCCGCGGTGCTTCTGGAAGCGCACCCACATATCGGTCTGGATGTATTCCAGCATATGGCCAAGGTGGATCGAACCATTGGCATAGGGCAGGGCGCTGGTGACGAGGATCTTGCGTGGCTCGGACATGGGGCTCGGCTACTTGATGAAACGGAGGTCGGCCACTATAAAGCGCCAGCGCATAATTTTCACCCTGTGCACCTGTATCCGGTTGCATCGGATGCTCAAACCCGAGTCCGGGCAGTTTGAAGAAGAAAGGGCTGTTGTGGCGAGGGAGCTTGCTCCCGCTGGGTGGCGAAGCCGCCCCGAACCCTGCAACACGGCGCTGTCAGGAGGATCGCGTCAACCTGATTGCGACTGCTGCGCAGCCGAACGGGAGCAAGCTCCCTCGCCACAGGCACAAATAGCTCCCTCCCCACAGGGGTGTGTTTGCCACAAATCATCAGTGGGCATGCCGTCCTTGAGCTGATGCTCAAACC